>DODI01000619.1:0-1840 GCA_003509045.1 Planctomycetota bacterium
CTCCGTCCCTCGAGACGCTGCTCGAAGAAAAATACCTCAACCGCAAGTGGATCGAACGATTCTAAAGCGGCTCAGCGCTTGATCCGGTAGATCTTCAGGCTCCCCTTGCGATAGAGCCGCAGGGTAAACTCATCGCCCTTTGAGAACCGGTTGAGCTCCTCGACCATCGCCTCCGGGGTGCTTACCGGATGCCGGTCTATCGAGGTGATCACGTCGTAGCGCTCGAGGAGACGAAGATCTCCCCTGAGCTGGGTCAGGTTCCTGTCGACATCGAGGGCCAGCACCCCCTCACGGGAGGTGATGGGCAGCTGGGCCCGGACCACCTCGGGAACCCTGGTGAGCACCAGCCCCATGTAGTCCTCAATCGCCGGCCGGCCGGAATCGACGACGCGCCGGCGACGCTGAATTTTACCGCCGGAGAGCTTTTCCCTGCCGACGACAATGATGGGCCGCGACTTCAGCGGCCTCGGCCGCTCCTGGCCGGCGGCGACCTCGATCAGGCGTTTGCCGCCGGGCAGCTTACGCTCCCTGATCCGAAGACCCGCCGCCTCGAGATGCGCCTTGATGACCGCGTAGTCGGCCCCCTTCACATCGGAGGTGAAGGGCACCCGCACGGCCTCAAGGGCCTTGTCGCTTGAATCGTGAACAATGGGAAGGCCCGTGTAATCAGCGAGGACCTGAAGCAGCTCGAGGGCGGAGGCGCTGCCGGCGAGAAGATCCACCGGCTGGTTTCGCTTCTCCTGCTGGTCCGGTTCGATGCGACCCGCGGCCGGCACGGCAGCCTTCTCGACCTGGAAGCGGCCGCCAAGGCCCGGGTAGGACTCGAGCAGCTCCCTGATGCCGGCAAAACGCAGCGGCTTCCGGCCGGGCAGCTTCAGGACCAGGCCAGCGGCCTCCAGCTCGAGCACGGCGGTGGAAGCAGAGGCCTCGTCGGCCGCCGCGAGGGGACCAGCCGGAAACATCAACCAGCAGGCTAAAAAGATCATCTTGAAGGGCATGACATCGTCTCCGGAGGTTTTGTTCGGTCGGAAAAAGGAGCCTGGGCACCCGGCAATCCGGGCCAGGCCCTCTATTCGCCGCGCCCGGTGAGGTCGAGGAGAACGGAGGGAACGTTGGTGATGATCCCATCGATACCCCGCTCCATCAATAACCGCATGACCGCCGGATCGTCGACGGTGTAGACCCAGACGAGGAACTCGTTGCGATGGACCTCCTCGATATACTCGCGATCTGCGAGCCGGTAATTGCAGACCACCACCGAGGCACCGGACTCCCTGGCGATGCGCAGGTGCTCGCGGGCGCGCTCCACGCTGTTGTCAGAGATCTTCCTGCCGGTCAGGTAGCCGGTCGTGACCCCCGGCAGAACATCGTGAAAATCGCTGATGGCGCGCGGCGAGAAGCTCTGAACGAAGACCTCCTGCTCAATACCGAGCTTCTGGACGATCATCGCCACGTCCCGGCCGATATCCTCCGGCTTGATCTCGATCACCGGCGTCGCCCGGCCGCGAAGCAGCTCGAGAGCCTCCTCGAAGGTCGGCACCTTCTCGCCGGCGTAGGCCGGAGAATGCCAGCTCCCCGCGTCGAGCTTGCGAAGCTCGGCGAGGGTCAGCTCGGAAACCTTCGCGCTCCTGCCATCGGCAAACACGTCCTTGAAATTCGTGGTCCGCAACACATCCTTGTCGTGCAGGAGAACCAGCCATCCATCGCTGCTCTTGTAGACATCGAACTCGACGCCATTGGAGCCCTGCTTCACGCCGAGCTCGAGCGCGCCAAGGGTGTTCTCCGGAGCCTCCCTCGAGGCGCCCCGGTGGGCGATGACCTTGAAGCCCTCCTTGTGAAA
>DODI01000619.1:2222-4778 GCA_003509045.1 Planctomycetota bacterium
GGAAAATATTGCTCTCGACATCTTCTCTCACTCCCCATCAGATCCGGCGCCCGCCGCCGCGAGCTCCACTGCGGCGGCATCCGCCTCCCCGGCCTTCAGCAGATCCTCCGGGCGAATCGGCTCGATGATCCCGGGAATTCCCTCATCCAGGATAACGAAACGAAGGATATAGACGATGACCGGAACCCCCAGCAGCAGCCCCCAGACACCGAAAAAATGCTCTCCGATGGCGAGAATCGCCAGCACCATGACGGGGTGCAGGTGGAGCATGTCGCCGAGGATTTTCGGGTTGAGAATCCAGGCCTCGACCAGGTGAATGAACAGGACCCCGACCACCGCCAGGAAGGCGAGCCAGATGCCGCCGTCGGGCTGGGCGATGGCAATGATCGCGATCGGGATGCTCGAGAGCACCACCCCGAGCACCGGGATAAAGCTGCAGACGAAGACAATGACGCAGAGAAAGAGCGGGTTGTCGATGCCGAGAATACGAATCAGCAGGAAGGTCAGCACGGTGTTGAAGAAGGCGATCACCGCCTGGGCCTGGAAGGCGCGACCGATCAGGCGGCCGAAGCTAATCAACCCCGGAGCGATCTCGAGATAGAAGTCCTTCACCCGGCTGCTCTGCAGCCTCCTGACCCCGCGCCGCATCTTGGTCAGATCGAAGACGATAAAGAAGCTCAACAGGAGCGACAGGCCCAGCCCCACAGCGACATAAAACGATTGCTTGACGACATCTCCCATGCCGGTGCCGGCCCTGGTGAGTGATTTCGTACTGGTGGTGACCAGGAAGTTGCCGATCTCCTGGGCGATCTTCCCCTGCTTCCACTCATAGAGCGTTTCGGAGCGGGCCTTGAGCTCGAAACCGGCACGCAGATCCTCTTCGGTCCGCTCACCGGAGGTGGCCGTCCCATCAAGGACCTTGGAGAAGGATTGCAGCGGATTGGGAGAGCCGAACGCGGCGCTCAGCTCGGTAAATTTCTTATAGGCGGCCTCCGGGTCATCCTCGCCAGCGGACCCCTCGACGGCCTTGTAGGTCGTCTTGTAGAAAGCGGTGAACTGCTTCCTGTATTCTACGGGATTCTCATTCTTCAGCTTCCTGACATAGTCGAGCCCCTGTACCTCTCGGCGCTTGCGCCATCTCTCCTGGTAAGGAGCCAGGGCTTTTTCATTCGAGAGGATCTCCTTCCTGACGTAGTCCTCGACCAGCTGGCGCTGGACATCCTGTGAGAGCTCGTCAAAGGGCTCGATCTTGAGGCCTTCCTGCTCGCGGAGCTTCTTCAGCTCATTATATTGACCGTGTTTTTTTTCGAGAACCTCCTCATAGTCCTCGGCAAGAATCCAGACCAGCAGGCGGTCTTCCTGGCTGCCGGTGCTGAGCTCCTGCTCGAGCACCTCCGCCGCGCGCTTCTTGACCAGGGCGGCCTCGAAGAGGGACTCGACCCGCTGGCGCTCCTTCTGGAAAGCCTCGAACTCCTTGTAGTGAAGGCCCTGTTTCCTGTATTCCTCGAAGGCCTGGTCGTAAGCCTCGTCGCCGGGAGATCCGTACTTTTCACCCGCCAGGTAATGTCCCAGGGTGTCGCGCAGAACCTCGTCCAGCTTGCCGCCGGGATTGTCGGTAAGCTCGTTGGCCATGGGAAGAAGCTTGTCCTCCACCTGCTCCTTGAGCTTGGGCCAGAGGTAGCTTCCACCGCCGTAACCCGCCAGGAGCAGGCCCAGGAAGCAGCCCACGGTCAGCAGGCGATGCAGCCAGGCCTTCTCGGCATCGGGAGAGATCTTATTCGCCAGCCAGTCCACCAGGCCCCTCATGCTGTAGGCGATGATGAAGGTCATGAAGATGATGAAGAAGAAGCTTCGCAGGCTGTAGACCAGCAGCAGGAAGACCGCCCAGATCGTGAGCTTTTCCCACGGCAGCCACTCGAGAAACTGGAAGCCGCTCCTCCCCTGATTCGCTTCCGTTTTCTGTTGATTTGCCATCAGCGCTGAACCTCGACTGGTATCTTTGCTCTAGAAGCTAATCGAATGACCTGCATCTGGCAACCGCTGGAGGATCTAGAAAATACGCGGTTGGATGGGCTGCATGGCTGCAGTCGGGGTTTCTTTGGGCTAAACTGCGGCCATCTTTCACCGGCGCAAAACAGCCGAAAAACAACAGCCCGCACGAGAAAGGGTCCCATGGGAGCTCTCGGAACACTCGATTTTTCGATTATCGCGGTTTATCTCGCCGGCACCATCGCCCTGGGAATCTATTTCGCCAGGCGCAAGCAGACCTCGCCCGAGGGTTATTTCCTCGCCGGGCGTGACCTCACCTGGCCCTTCATCGGCCTCTCGCTCTTCGCCACCAACATCTCGACCGAGCATTTCGTCGGCCTCGCCGCCGATGGGCACCGCCTGGGGCTGGTTGCCGGCGGCTGGGAATGGATGGCCAGTCTCTGCCTGATCATGCTCGCCTGCGTCTTCGCGCCGCAGTACCTGCGCCACAAGGTCTTCACTATTCCCGAATTCTTTGAGAAGCGCTACGGGTCCGCGATGCGCATGAGCCTGACGGTGTATTTCCTC
>DODI01000619.1:5137-5342 GCA_003509045.1 Planctomycetota bacterium
CTCTTCAGCGGCAAGGTGGTGCTCGAATATTTCACCGGTTTTTCAGGGGACTCCATCCTCTGGTCGATCGGCATCCTGACGGCGGCCTATACCCTCATCGGCGGACTTCGCGCGGTGATCTACACGGACTTCGTGCAATCGATCATTCTCATCGGCGGGTCGGCCATCCTCACCTGGATCGGCCTCGATGCGGTGGGGGGCTGGG
>DODI01000242.1:0-7182 GCA_003509045.1 Planctomycetota bacterium
GAGGATGGTGCCTTCCGGCTTGATGGCGAGATCCGTCAGGTTCCGGCCCTCGCCATTGCCGCCGCCGGCCGGGGCGGTGGCCTTTTCAGGAGCGGGCGCCGCCGCAGCTTCTTCTTCAACGTCTGTCTTTTCGGGAACCCTGGAGCGGGTCGACGGCCTGGTCTTGTCGTGACGTTCGCGCGGGTAGGTTCCGAGGATTCTCAGGTAATTCGTCGCGCCGCTCAGCCGGACGAGGGCCTCCTGGATCTTCGGGTCGCTCGCATTGCCTTCGAAGTCCAGGTAGAAGATGTAGGTGAAGGGTGAGCCCTGCATGGGCCTCGACTCGAGCTTCGTCAGGTTGATTTTGTGTTCATCCAGGATGGCCAGCGCCTTGAGCAGGGCGCCCTCGTGATGCCCGGTAGAGAGAACGAGCGAGGTCTTGCAGGGGACCCTGCTGTCGACCTGGCTGGGTCGCGGTGCGACGACGACGAAGCGAGTGAAATTCTCGCGTTGGTTGGCGAGATTTCTCTTCAGCACCTTCAGCCCGTAGATTCTTCCAGCCTCTTCGCTGGCGATGGCCGCCTGGGAGGGGTCACCCTCTGCGCTGATTTTCTTGGCTGCCTCTGCGGTGTCCATGTAGGTTTCCTGGTCACAGTTCTTGAGCCTGGAGAGGAAGTCGGAGCATTGGGCAAGCGCCTGGTAATGCGAGTAGATGCGCCGAATCGTGGACAGGGGGGCCTTCTCGATGCCCAGCAGGCAATGCTGGACGGGGAAGACCTCTTCTCCCACGATGTTGAGCTTGGTGGCCAGGAGGAGGTCGTAGACCGCGTTGATGCTGCCGGCGGTGGTATTTTCGATCGGCAGCATGGCGTAGTCGGCCTGGCCGTTTTCGACGGCGGCGACCACGTCGGCGAAGCTCTTGTAGCCTTCGAAGGAGCAATTGTCGAGTTGGGCGCGGAAGAACTTTTCTCCGGCCAGGAAGCTGTAGGCGCCCTCGACCCCCTGGTAGGCGATGCAGAGGATCTTCTCGGTGGAGGGGTTGAGGTTGTTCTGGAGGAAGGACTCCTGGGAGCGTACGGAGTCCTCGATGATCTCGTGGAAGACACGGGTCACGAAGTGGGCATCGAGGCCGAGCTTGCGGCCGGCCTTGATGAGTGTTTCGAGGACCTCGCCTTCCCTCGTGGGGTCGCGAAGGTCCAGTCCTCTTTCGAGCTTGTCCTCGATGACCTTCCGGCTGAGGGTCCTTCTCTTCGCGAGCAGCTCGAGAAGGCTCTTATCGAGACTGTTGATGTCTTTTCGGCATTGGTCGAGATCCATCTTCAGACCTCCCTGATCCAATCGAATGGATCTTCCCGGTCGCCGGCCTGGATGCCTCGAAGGACCTTCAGCAGCTCGCCTCGAAGTTCTTCCGTTTCAAGCAGCTTGACCTGGTCGTTGTAGACGAGCTCCCGAACGCTCAGCAGGGTCCAGGCCGTCCCGGTGCAGAACATTTCCACACCCTCCTCGATGACCTCCTGGATGGGGAGCGCCCGCTCTTCTACGTCAAGGTTGAGCAGCTCGCGCGCGATACGGAGCGTCGAGTCGCGGGTAATTCCCGGAAGGATCTGGCTGTCGAGGGGAGGCGTGACCAGCACTCCGGATCTCAGCAATACGAAGGGGTTCGAGCCGCTGGTCTCGGTCAGGTATTTGAGATGATGCGAGTCAAGGTAGAGGACGTCATCGAAGCCCTGGTCTTTCCATTGCTGTGCGACCCAGATGGCCCCGGCGTAATTCCCCATCGCCTTGGCGGAGCCCGTACCTCCGGGGGCTACACGGCCCTGCTCGAGTACCTTGAGGCGAACTCCCTGGGGGCACCCTCCCCGGAAGTAGCTGCCTACGGGGCTGCAGAAAATATGCGTGGCGAGTTTACTGCAGGGGCCAAGGCCAAGCTGCGGCTCTATGGCATGTTGCATGGGACGCAGATAGAGTGAGCCGTACTCCGGCGGAGGAACGAAGCGCTCATTGCGGCGCACCAGCTCAACGCAGGACTCGACGAACTGTTCGACCGGGAAGGGGGGCATCATCAGCCTCTCGGCAGAGCTCTGCATCCGCCGGCCGTTGGCATCCGGCCTGAAAAGCAGGATCTTCCCACCGGTTGTTCTCTGGGCCTTCAGGCCTTCGAAAACGCCTACGCCATAAGACATTAGGGCCGCCGCGGGCGAGATCCTGATGTCTTCGAATGGTATGTAGGCGCCCTCGTTCCAGACAGGATCGCTCTCGGTGTTACCGAGGCTTCTGTACATGAAGTCGGTTTCAGTGAGGGAGAAGGTCAGGGTTTCCCAGTCAGGAATTGGCTTGTTGTTCTGTCCGGTCATCATTCCGGGGCATCTGCGGCAAAGGGTATAAGGCGTCCGATAAGAAAAAACAAAGACCGATGATTATACGGCTTCATTTCAGTCTCTGGCAAGATAACCCAACCTTGCCTTGCGACCTGGAAGGTCCGGATAAGTCACGCTGGTGCCGATAAGAACGGATAATCACCTCTCCTCGGTTTAAACCAGACCTTCTTTCCTTATTTCGGTCCGAGTCTTGTGTAACATTTGCACCGTATCTTGATTACCGTGGGCAGCAGGACTCGACTGGGCCCGGAACTTCCATGATTTCTATTGGCGGAACCCGATGAACAGCAACCGGTCAGGGACATCCTGGGGCTTCACAAGGCATGTCGCCTTCGAGATTCTCAAGACATTCTCCTTCTCGCTGCTCGTTCTCGAGCTGAGCTATTCTCTGTTCATCTCGATCATGGTGGCGGAGCGTTACAATCTCGATCTGCCTCTGGCCCTGCCAGTCATGTGGTATACCGCCGCGGGTCTGCTCAGCGACAGCCTGCCGCTGGCGCTGATGTTCGCCTCGAGCCTGGTGTATGGGCGGTTGGTCGCCGATCGTGAGATCATGGCCGCGAGGAGTTTCGGCATGTCGAACCGGAAGATCCTCCTGCCGGTCTTGATCCTTGGGGTCGCTTTCACGGCCTCGGGATATTTCATCAACGGGTATCTCGTCCCCCTGATGAAGCACAAGAGAAACAATGTGAGCAGCCTGCTCATCGACCAGTTCCGAGCCCTGGGCAAGGGGCAGAACCGGGACTTCCGCTTTGGCAACCTCAACCTCTGGATCATGGAACACGAGGGGCGGAAGCTGAAGGGTGTCTTTGTCGGTCCCAGGGCGGACTCCGATTCCGATGAAATCCTGAGCCAGGAGAAGCTCGATGAGCTTGACCTTGTCTCTTACCCATACTGTATCTATGCCGGGGAGGGTACGATCCTCTTTCCGGATGAGCTCAGGTTCAGGAGAGCCTCGGCCGAGGCCTCCCGTCCCTTGGAGGCTTCGGCTGAGCCGCAGCCTCAATCCCTTGCGGGACACATCATCATCGAGCTGAGAAACGTGAGCATCTTTTATTCGAGCGAGCTCCATCCTGGAGGCTCGAGCTCGTTCTTCCAGCGTATGCATCTCGACCAGTGGACCATTACCTTCGATCCGGCCAGCAAGGCGAGGAGGGCGAAGAAGGGCAAGGAACTCAACAATTGGGAACTCGGCTCCCTGCTGGCGGCGGCGCGATCCGGTTCCGCTGGAGAGGGTGGGGGACGTTCGCCCAGGGAGATTGGGCGGCTCGAGCTTGAATATCACGGTCGGTTCGCCCGCATGCTGAGCTGTGGTTTTTTCGCTCTGATGGGGGGGCTGATCGCCCTCTATCTGAACTCCGGCAACAGGCTTTTGCCCTTCTTTGTGTCCTGCGCAATCGTCCCGACCGTTTTTTATTCGGGAACCGCTATCGGGCAGCTTGCCGGGGACAAGGGTTTTTACCCCTGGCTGTTTATCCAGGCGGGCAACGTCATTCTCTGCGTCGCTATGGCCTGGAGTCTATGGCGTCTTGAAACGAAGGTAGACAGGTAGGGTGAGCATGTCCATTCTCCAGAAGATCAAGACGAATTGCCCGGAACTGACCGGCAGGTTCTCGCCTACCCTTGATCTCTACATCCTGCGCATGTTCCTGGCAGTATACGCGGTCAACCTTTTCAGCTTCTGCCTGATCTTCGTATTGATCGACCTGGTCGAGAATCTGGATAACTTCAATCGCCAGACGGGCTCCCCCGGCGAGCTCTTCCAGTTCGTGCTTCGCTATTACAGCATCAACCTGCCGATTGTTTTCTGCCAGGTGCTCGGTCCCATCGTCTGTCTCACCTCCGGGATCTTTACCCTGACGCTGCTGCAGCGATCTAACGAACTGATTCCCATCCTCGCAAACGGCCGCAGCTATCGAAGACTCTTCGTGCCGGTCCTCTTCGCAGCCTGCCTGGTCTCGGTGGGAACCTACCTGGTCCAGGACTATTGGCTGCCGGGCACCCGGGAGGCCTTCAGGGAGATGGCCAGCAAACGCAAGGGGCGCCTCGAGAGCCGGGACCTGAAGTACGAGGACACCCAGAAGGGCATCCTGATTCTCATCAAACGCTATCTCATCAACGAGAAGCGGGCCGAGGGAGTTCTCGTTTTGCCGACCAACCCGGGGAAGGGGTCCGATTCCGTCATTTCCGCCAGGCAGATGGAGTGGGTTCAACCCAGTCAGGGACAGGGCTACTGGCTGATGAAGAGGGGCTGGATTTCTCTCTACGAGCCATTCGAATTCCAGGCGGGGAGCCAGAGGTCGCGCCTGGTGACGGTGCCTCAGCCGGCGGTCGAGGGGGGAGCAGATCGATTGTCGGAATCCTTTATCGAGCAGGAGCTCGTTACGGGGCTCTCGCCGGAGGACCTGGAGGTGCGCGAGGCGGAGGTGGCGCATATGAGGCTCGCCGATCTGAGACGGAAGATGAGAGCCACCGACGACAGGAGCTGGAGAAGCAAGTACTACTCACGGCTGTTCCATCCGGTTCACAACGTCATCCTGCTGCTGCTGGGGCTTCCGGTCATCGTCTATTTCGGCACCAGCAATGTCTTTCTCGGCGCTTTTCTCGCCGCCTGTCTGGGGACAGTCTATTTTGTCACCGGGGCTTTCTGTCAGCAGCTTGGGGCCCAGGGGATTCTTCCCGCGGCGATCGGCTCCGCGCTGGGTCCGCTTCTATTCTTCGCTCTCTCCATGACCTGGTGGCGGGACCTCCGCAGCTAGGTCGACTGGCGCTTGCGTTCTCGTCCAAGGTTGGTTATTACGACCGTAGCGGTTTTTTCGCCAGCGTCGCGGCCCTGCCGCCGGTGATGCCCGGCCTTCCGGCTGGAGGGCTTGCGTTAAGTTGAATGAAGAGATAGTGAAATTAGTGGAGAGAGCAGATGGATTCCTTCCTGGTGATTCTTGCGCAGTGGGTCGGAGGTGTAGGCATCGCCTTCGCCGATGGAGCCTTTCTCGCCGAGCTTTCTCTCGATTCGATCCTGGAGCCCGTAATGAAAATATGGGGAGGGCTGCCCGGCCTTGTCCAGGCCCTGGTCCTCGTTGTTCTTTCGATCGTCTGCGCAAAGCTCGTTGACTGGATTCTCTCCAGCTATGTAAGCCGCCTGGTCGGTAAAACCGAGACGACCATCGATGACGAGCTCGTTGAGCTGATGCATCGCCCGGTCTTCCTGCTTGTCCTCTTCCTGGGGCTGGGAATGGCCGCGGAGCAAGCCGGCCTGCCTGAGAACGGACTCTGGATCACCAAGGCGATCCTCAAGACCCTGGGAATCATCGTCCTCGTCCTGTTCTTGATACGGGTCTCTCGCCTCATCCTGGATGCCCTGAGCAGGAACCAGGATCGTTTTCATCTTGTCCAGTCGCGAACGCTTCCGCTCTTTTACAACGTCTCCCTGCTGGTGATCATCGGCGCGGCGGTTTATTTCCTTTTTCTCTCCTGGAAGATCGATCCCACAGCCTGGCTGGCCTCGGCGGGAATCATCGGCCTGGCGCTGAGCTTCGCGGCCAAGGACAGCCTTGCGAACCTGTTCGCGGGAGCCTTCATCCTGGCAGATGCTCCCTACAAGATCGGTGATTTTGTTTTGCTCGATACCGGTGAGCGCGGCCGGGTAACCCATATCGGTCTGCGCAGCACCCGCATGCTGACCCGGGATGATGTGGAGATCACCATTCCTAACGCGGTGATGGGCAACTCTAAGATCACCAACGAGAGCGGCGGTCCCTACGAGAAGGAGCGCATCAGGGTAAAGGTAGGGGTGGCCTATGGTACCGATGTCGACCGGGTGGAAGAGCTGCTGATCGCCATCGCGGTCTCTCATCCGGAGATCATGCTGGAGCCTGAGCCGCGGGTGAGGTTCAGGGCCTTCGGAGAGTCGGGCCTCGATTTTGAGCTCCTCTGCTGGATCCAGGAACCCGTGCTGCGCGGCAGGTTACGCCATCTGCTGTGCAAGGAGATCTATAAGGCCTTCGCGGAGGAGGGAATCGAGATTCCCTATCCGAAGCGGGATGTCTATCTGCACGGGGACGCTGGAAGCCCAGCAGGCGATACTGATACCGGCCTGGAAGAAAACGGCGAGCCTGCCGAAGAGCTTCCGGAGGAGACCGGCAAGAAAGAAGCCGAGGCCAGCAGCGATGCAGCCGAAGAGGGCGATTGAGGCCGGCTGTTCTTTTACGCCAGCGCCTCGCGCAGAGCCTCGACCAGGCTCTCGGTGCCGGCGCTCGCGGCCTGGGCGGAGACCTGCAGGCCCTCGCTCCTGACCGCCGCGCTGGTGGTCGGTCCCAGCGAGACGATCTTCACCGAAGGGGACTTGAGCAGCTTCCTTCCCCTGGCGCCGCAGATTCCGAGGAAGCCGCTGAGAGCCGAGGGGCTGGCGAAGGTGACCGCATCGGGCGGCTCATCCCGGTCGAGCGCCTCGAAGAGCCTCTCGGCCCGGGCCGGGTCTTCCTCCAGGGTTTCGTAGATGGGGACCGAGGTGACGCGGACCCCGGCGTCCCGCAGCGCCGCGCCCAGCTCAGGCCGGGCAATGTTCGAGCCTGGAAGGAGCACCTGGCTCTCTTCGCCAAGCAGCTCCTTCTCGATGAGCTCGCGGGCGAATCCGGCTCCGGCCGAGGCTCCTGCCACCAGGGAAGGAACGATTCCCGCCTCCTTCAGGCGTTCGCCGGTGGCGGCCCCGATCGCCGCCACGTTGCAGCCCTTGAGCCAGGAAGCTGCCGGGAAGCCGGCCTCAGAGCAGAGCGCCTCGAAGGTGTCCGCGGCTACTCGGCTGGTGAAGATCACGTGGGTGAAGTCG
>DODI01000500.1:0-9381 GCA_003509045.1 Planctomycetota bacterium
ACGATTCCCAAAGAGATCATCAAGGCTCTCGATCGACTCGAGGGGAGAGAGCGAGAGGTTATCGCGAGGCGTTTCGGCCTTGAAGGAGAAAAGCCTCAGACGCTCGAACAGATCGGGACCCGAATGAACCTCTCGAGAGAGCGAATTCGCCAGATCGAGAAGGAAGCCCTGGGGCACATGAAACAGATTCCAGGCTTGCAGGAGGTCTACGAAGATCTCGGCAAGGCCAGTTTCAACGGTTACACCTCGAAAAACTGAATTTGAAGACCGCTGGGATCACAGCCCCGGCAGCAGGGATTCTGTGCGGACTTTCCCTGCTGCCGGGGCATTTTCTTTTCCCCGCAGCCAGCCTCACTGTCTTATGCTCTTGGGCATGAGTGAAAATCTGCTCATCACAGCCGACTGGGTTTTGCCCGTCAGCTCCGCCGCGCTGCGCGATGGCGCTGTGGAGGTTCGGGATGGCCGCATCCACTCGGTTGGAGCCGCCGCTGAGCTTCTCGGTGAAAGCGAGGCTGAACGTCGTATCGACCTTGGTGCCGCCGCCCTCTTGCCCGGACTGGTGAATACCCATGCTCATCTGGAATTGACCGCTTTACGCGGGTTTCTCGAGGAGCCGGATTTCTTCGGCTGGATTCGGCGGCTTACCGAGACCAAGTACGAGACCCTGGATGAAGAGGATCTGCTCTGCTCGGCGCGTCTTGGTGTTCTCGAAGCCGTCCGGGCCGGGGTGACCACCATCGGCGACATTGCGGATGCAGGGGTCTCCCTTTCCGCTCTTTCAGAGGGAGGCTTGCGGGCGGTTCTCTACCAGGAGGTGTTCGGCCCGGATCCTGCCCAGGCCGAAGAGAGCCTCCTGGGGTTGCTCGACAAGCTTGAATCACACCAGGCTGCCGGGGCGGAGCGTGTCACCATCGGCATCTCTCCCCACGCCCCCTATACGGTTTCCGGAAGATTGTTCAAGCTGCTGGCCGAGTTGGCCCTGAAAGAAGGATATCCGGTCTCGGTACACGCCGCCGAGTCGACGGCCGAGGGAGAGTTTGTTCGGATGGCGCAGGGGCCTTTTGCCGAATATCTCAGGAGCCGCGACATCGCTGTTGAGCCTCTTGGCGTTTCGACTATCAGCTATTTCGATGAGCTTGGCCTGCTTGCCACGGCTCCACTCCTTGCCCATTGCATTGATTGCAGCGCGGATGATCTGCGGCGTATTGCGGCCTCGGGTTCCAGTATCGCGCATTGTCCGAAGTCCAATGCCAAGCTGGCTCATGGGATCGCGCCGCTCGGGGCGATGCTGGAGGCCGGCGCACGGGTCGGCCTGGGAAGCGATGGGGTTGCCTGCAACAATACCTGCGACCTGCTGGAGGAGGCCCGGTTTGCCGCCCTGCTCCAGCGCGCCGGAAGAGAATCGGTTTGTGGGGAGGCCGGTGATTTCCTGCGCCTCATGACCCTCGGAGGGGCGGAGGCCCTGGGGCTTGCCGACAGCATCGGCTCGCTCGAGGCCGGCAAGCTCGCCGATCTCTGTGCCGTAGACCTGGCTGCGCCTCATTTTCAGCCGGTGATTGATGTGGAGGCCGCGGTGCTCTATTCTGCCTCGGCCAGGGACATCGTTCTGACCGTGGTAGAGGGAGAGGTTCTCTATGACGGCCAGCTCCTGGCGAGGATGGATCCTGGCTTCCTGGAGGAGCCGCTTGCCAGGATTCGAGGTAAGCTCAACCCCGCCGGCTAACCCTGGCCTAGGCCAGCCCCGGTTCTTGCCATGAAGCGCAAGGCCTCACTCGATTCTGCTTCGATGATGATCGGATCCAGGAAGGTTTCCTTCCGGATCCCCGCCGCGATGGCGAGCTTGCCCAGGAACGATTCTTCCGGGAAGTCGATCTCGGCGGCGGCGACCGCCGGTCCCTTCTCGATGCCGCTGCCCGGTGTCCAGGCGAGGGTGACCTGTCGAAGTTTTCGCCGGGCGCTCTTCAGCTCTTCCACCGCGTGGCGGAACATCTGCTTGCGCTTGGCCTTCTTGCTGAGGGTCTTCCAGCCGTCGGTTGCCGCGAGCTGGCGGCAGAGAAAGACCTCGGTCCAGAAATAATCGTCGCTCTGCGGGGGCAGTCCCTGATCGTGATCTTCTTTCGCCTGGAGGCTGAAGAGGAACAGCGCGATGATGTCGGAGTCTTCGTCGTAGCGCGCGCCATCCAGGATGCTGAGCGCCCAGGCGAGCGGTCCCTTGGACCGATGGGCATGGGTCAGGCGGTATTTATTGTGATATTGCAGTACGAGTTGGCTCATTGCTTTTTCGTTAACTTTACCAGGATTCTATAAACCGTAGCTTTCTCGACGGCTCCTTCAGCAGGGATTCTAATCGTCTTTAGCCTCCGGGTAAATGCCCAGATTCCGGCTTCTCGATTCTCTCCAGTTGTCGAGCTCTTCGTCTTTTACCTGCTCATGGTTCCAGAGGGCCCAGTTGAGGCAGGCGATAAGATCATCGGCGTCTTCGAGCCCAACGCCGATCCTTACCAACCGGTCTATTCCGAGCCTGCTGAGTTCTTCCGCCGGAGTGAAATATTCTGATACGGTCGCATGATGGTTGAGCTTGGTCGCAAGGCCATCGAAGCTCAGGGCGTAACGAAGAATCACGCAGGTTGCCAGCACATCGCAAAATCTTTTTGTCGTGTCTTCATCGGCGTCCTTTAGGCGGAAGCTGAGCAGCGACCCAGGCAGCCTGTAGTGGGAGGCGATGGTCGTGTTGTCGACATGATCCGCGAGCGAAGGGTGAAATACCTCAGACACCTTTGGGTGCTCCGTGAGCAGCTTCGCGACCTTGACGGCGCCCGCGCAGCGGCGCTCGTAGGTCGCCTCGGTGCCGGGGAGTTTCTTCAGCAGCGCTTCGGCCCTTCTCCAGTCAAGGATTCCTCCACGCATGGCCTGCAGATCCATGACCTGGTTCAGCGCCTCGGTATTGTTCGATGCGACATAGCCCCACAGATCACGGTCCTGTCCACCCAGGGCCTTGGTCCCGGAGGCGACGACAAAATCTACTCCATCGTATTGCAGGAGAGGTTTCGATGGTCCCCAGGGTGTGGCGATCGTATTGTCTACAATCAGCTGCAGCCGGCCGCAGCCGGCGGAGCGTTTCTTTAGGACAAGCTCTCCCATGCGATCGGGGTCCAGGGCCCGCATCAGGGGGTTGGTGTAGGTCTCGGCGAAAATGAGGCTGGTGTTTTCCTGGATGGCTGCCTCGAGCGCATCGTAGTCGCCATCGTCCATCAGGGTACATTCAGCCCCGACCCTTTCGCAGAGCTTCTGCAGATAGACCCGGGTCTTATTGTAGCTCTGGCGCATGATGATCGCGTGGGAGCCGTTCTCGACCAGAACATCAAACAGCAGCGCGCAGGCCTGCATACCGCAATCGGTAAGTACGGCGGCCCGGGCCCCCTCGAGTTTCTTGACCTCGTTCAGAAGGCTGGTAGTCGTTTCGGTTCCATAGCGAGCGTAGACCTGCGGCAGCTCGGACCAGCACTCCTCTTCGAACATCGCGGAGATCTTGCTTTCCTGCCAGGTGATCATATTGGGTGAGCCCAGCAGGTCCAGCTGCAGGGTCTTCCCTTCCGGATGGAGATAGGGGGTCCCGCTCGAGCGAATCGCCTCATCGATTTCATCGTGCAGCGTCGAGGTGGAGGCGTGCATGTCCTCAAGCCTCGGGCGTTCGGTCGGGCAACTCTCAGGATTCAGGTAGGCTTCCAATGACATGCGAAGATCATACAGGCGGTGTCGATCTTCAGCAAATATTCGAAGCGGCATATCGGGCCGGCGAACGCCGCGGGCCATTCTTCCGAACCTGGTGACAATTCAGACGCCCGCCTGCCGGGTCACTGCTTACGTTTCGGGGAGACCTTGCGCTGCAGGCGCTGGGCCTGGGCCTGGGCCTCTTTCTGCGTTTTGTAGCCCTTGTCGCTAAGGACCTTGAAGACCGCGCTGGGAGGCCGGGCTTCTTTGAACTCACGGCCCTTCTTCTCGGCGGCTTTGCGGGCCTTCTCGTATTTGGCCAACTGCGCCTTGTACTTCTTCGGGGCGCTCTTCTTGAGCGAGCTGAGGTTCTTTTGCTGGACGACCTCGAACTTCAGGCCGATCTGCACGACGTGGTAGCGCTTCTCTTCTTCCTTCTTCTTCTTGTCGTACTTCTTCTTGTTCTTGCGGCCGGATTTCTTTCCGTTTTTACGGCCCTTGCCGGACTTGCGGAGCGCCTTGCCGAGATTCCCGATGCCCTTGGCCTTCTTCAGGGTCGGGGGGCGGGGCAGCTTCGGGACCCTGGGCGTCTTGTCCCGGGGTATGGCCGAGGCCAGAGTCGACGCGCAGAAAAGAACCAGGACGGCGAAGGCGACCAGCGCTGAGGAGATGCGTTTCATCTGATGCCTTTCTGGTTTACGGACCGCTTCATTTCTTGCGCTTGGAGTCTATCTTCTTCCGCAGGTTGTCGGCGTAGGTCTTAGCCTCTTTCTGGCTCTTGAAGCCCTTCTTGGTGAGGACCTTGAAGATTGTGCCGGGCGGCTTGGGGCCCTTGAACTTCTCGCCAGCCTTCTTGGCCTCGTCGCGCTCCTTCTTGTACGCGCTGACCTGGGCCTTGTATTTCTTGGGGGCGCCCTTTTTGACCGAGCCGAAGTTCTTCTTCTGGACGACCTCGAAGGTCAGGCCGATCTGCACGACATGGTAGCGTTCCTCTTCTTCCTTCTTCTTCTTCTCGTATT
Source organism: Planctomycetota bacterium (assembly GCA_003509045.1). Taxonomy (GTDB): domain Bacteria; phylum Planctomycetota; class UBA8108; order UBA8108; family UBA8108; genus UBA8108. Next base: position 4,731 of record DODI01000500.1, read on the forward strand.
CCTGCTTGCGCCTGTCATTGTTGTTGTTGGTCTGCCGCCTCAGCTTCTCGAGGTCTTTGCCCTTGAGTCCGGGCGGGAGGGGAGGTCTCACCTGCGCCATCGCGGAGGAGAGCGGCGAAGCGACGAACAGAATCAGGACTGCCAAAGTGGTAAGGGCGCGGGCGCTAGGACTCATCTCAATTCTCCTGAATTTATTACCAACCGCAACCACCGTAACTGCCGAGGCCGCAGTCCTTCAAGGTATTTTCACTGAGTGGGGCTGAAAAGTCGCTGTGGGGGCCGATATACTGAAGGGATAGCATTTTTTTCAGCTGAAGAAGGCCCTGGAAATTATTCGTAGTTTCTTGAAAGCGATGATATTTTAAATTATTCTGAAATTACAGAAACTATAGAAATTCAATCCCCGGGAGGCTGAAGTCATGGCTCATGTTGTGGTGTCGGGTGCTAGCGGGCTGGTGGGGGCGAGACTGCTCCCTCTCCTCGAGGCCCGCGGCTATAAGGCGGCCAGGCTTGTTCGCGAGTATTCGGCGGTTTCACCGGAGGATGTCTTCTGGGATCCCGCCGCCGGCGAGCTCGATTCAGACGCGCTCGAAGGCGTTGAGGCGGTGGTGCACCTCGCGGGAGAAAACATTGCTGCCGGGCGCTGGAACAACGCCCGCAAGCGGAGGATTCGCGAGAGCCGGGTGGATGGAACAAAGCTCCTGTGTTCGAAGTTGGCGGAAATGCCCAGGCCGCCGAAGGTGCTCGTCTGCGCCTCGGCGATCGGATATTACGGCGATCGGGGGGATGAGTCCCTTCCTGAGGATGCGCCGGCTGGAGAGGGGTTTCTTCCGGATGTCTGCAGGGAATGGGAGGCGGCAAGCTCCGCCGCCGAGCACGCGGGGATCCGCGTCGTCAGGCTGCGCATCGGGGTCGTTCTCAGCCCAAAGGGCGGGGCGCTCAAGAAGATGTTGTTTCCTTTCAAGATGGGTTCCGGCGGCAGGATTGGGCCGGGCGATCAGTTCATGAGCTGGATCGCCATCGACGACCTTGCCGCAGCGATTGTTCACTGTATCGAGACCGATTCTCTCAGCGGCGCGGTCAACGCCGTGTCGCCCGGGGCCGTCACCAACAAGGTCTTCACGAAGACGCTTGGCAAGGTTCTCCGGCGGCCGACGCTGATTCCCCTGCCGCCCTTCGTCGTCAGGATGGTCCTGGGCGAGATGGCCGACGCGCTCCTGCTGGCGAGCGCGAAGGTCGAGCCCGCGGCTCTCGAGGCGAGCGGTTTCGAGTTTGAGCACAACGACCTCGAGGACGCGCTGCGCCACCTGCTCGGAAAATAGGCGGCTCAGTCGGCCTTCCGATTCTCCAGGACGCTGTCGATGAGCTGTTTGTGCGGCGCGAGGCGCAGGTCCGCCCGGACGGAGTCCTGGATCACGCCATCGTCGCCGATGAGATAGGAAACCCTGGCCGTGTAGAGTCCGAAGGGTCCAACGGCCTCGTAGGCCCGGGCCACCTCGCGCCTGGGGTCGACGAGCAGGCGGAAGGGCAGGCCGTGATGCTCCCGGAACCGGCTGTGCTTGTCAGCCTTCTCCGAGTTGATCCCGATGACGCGCAGCCCAGCTGCCTCGATTCGCTCGTGCGTGTCGCGTACCATGCAGGCCTGCCGGGTACAGACTGCGGTGAAGTCCTTGGGGTAGAAGTAGAGGATGATTGGCCCATCTTCGAGCAGCTCGGAGAGCGTTGTGGTGATACCGCTGTCATCTGTTAGCTCGAAGCCGGGCGCCTGGTCTCCTTTTTTGAGCATGGACGGATTCTCCTAATTCTCCTGACCGGCGAGGAGCTCGGCTGGTTGGGGTTCGAGGTAGACCTGGAGCGAGAGGTAATCAACGGAGTGTTTCTTCACCAGGAGGCGGAAGTCATCGAGAACCCCGGCGAGCTCCAGCTCGCCGTCGCGAAAGGACGAGATGGTCCCTCCCAGTCCGGCGTAGTCTGCCTCAGAGGCTGTTTTCCGAAGATAGCCCCTCATATGTTCGAGGGCGTTGGAGTGGCGCTCGGCCGTGGCTTTTTGTTCGAAGGCCTCCATCGTCAGGAGCCTGTAGGCGCTCTCGACGTTAGCCGTCTCAGCTCCGGCCGCTTCCGCCACCAGCCTTCCGAGCCGTGAATAGAGGTCGGGGGATTGCGCCATGAGGAGCACCTTCTGCCGGGTGTGGTGCTCGACGAGATCAGCGATCTTCCAGTCCCCGTCAAAAAGGTCGCGAAGCCTCCTGTAGGCCAGCACCCGGGCAAGAAACGCCTCGCGGTCGGCTGCCTCTTCGAGGCTGGTCTCCTCGGTGGTCGGCAGCCGTTCACAGAGCTTCCTGAGCGTGGCGGCGAAGAGGCCATCTCCCCCTCCCTCGCCGTCGATCGGAACGCTTCCAAGGCCGCAGCTCGGCGAGCGGGATTTCAGCACGTAGCCGCAGATTCCCGCGGCGTCGAGGTCGCGAACCTTCGCCTCGGCGTAGCTCTCCATGGCGGCGGTGAGGTCTGCTCCGCTCTCGGCGGCTACGAGCCGCGTACCGTTGTTACTTCTCGTCAGCTGGATCGGCTCGCGCGGTACGCCCAGGCCGATGTCGACCTCGGGGCAGACCGGTCTCAGGTCCACTACGCGCGCCAGTGCGCCGCAGACGAAATCGTCAAGCTTGTGGGCCCCGTTGTAGCGTACCTCTTCGCCGAGCAGGCAGGCCGAGACCCCGACGAGCGCCTTTCCTGTCACAGCTGGGCTCATGCCGCCTACCTGTCCTTTCCGGGAACGCGGTTGACCGTACCGTGCAGTTCGCCCCGCATCATCTCTCCTTCGGCGTCCTTGAGACGGTAGCGGAAGGAGATGTTGGTGGCGGGTCCGAAGTCCCTGATGTCGATCGAGACGGTGCGCCTGTCGGGTAGCACCCTCACTCCCGTGATCGGAAGCTTCGCCTTCTTGCGCTTGGGTTCGCGCGGCGTCGCCCTGGGGATGTCGTACCACTGGCCGCTCCAGCGGCTCGCATTGCCGGAGAACTCAGCGTCAAGGTCGCAGCCGAAGCTGATGTCGATGCCGCCCGGGCGAGTTTTCCAGCCGGTCGGCATGCGCAGGGTCTTGCCGGTATAGCGGACCCGGTAGAAGCCGCCATCGCGTACGGCATTGGTGTCGTAGCCACGCAGGCCGCAGAGATAGAGCTGGCCGTCCCGCGGATGGAATCGGCTCCGCATGATTCCGCTCTCAAACCGCAGAGGGAATTTCGTCACCAGTCCCTGCAATTGTCCCTCGACCTCATCGAGCAGGATCCGGTAGAGAGAGCAGTGGCCGTAGGATGTATGGAGCAGGGCTCCCTTCATCGGGCCCCAGGAGTCGCTCGTTACCCAGTTCTGTCCGCCTGCGGAGCGGTCAAAATCGTGCGGCAACCAGCAGATCGGATCGACCACCCATTTGTAGCCGTTGGGTGTCATCGTCGGCTCGAAGCCGTAGTAGCCGCCCCGCTTGAGCTCGTAGACCGGTGTCTGGGGGATGCCGTTACCCTCGTTGTCGCCGATTGTCATGCGGCCTTCAGGACTGAGGCTCATGCCGTTGGTCTCGCGGAAGCCGCGCGCGAAGACCTCGAGCTTCGCTCCATCCGGGGAGACCTTCATGACGCAGCAGTTCTCGCCTCGTTGCGACTTGATGTAATGCCCGGAGCGGCAGTAGTAGAAGTTGCCCTCCTTGTCGGTGTGGAGATCCATGACGAACTCGTGGCGCTGCAGGGTGAGGCCGGCATCGTTGTTGAAGTTTTCGTAGAAGTCGGCTTCGCCATCGTCATCGATGTCGTGCAGGCGGGTGAGTTGGTCGCGCCCTACAGTGTAGATCTTGCCCTTGACGATCCGGATTCCCAGCGGCATCTGGAGGCCGGTGGCGTAGCGTCTCCAGCTCATCTTGAGATGTTCGCGGTCGCTTCCAATCCCGGAGACGACCCAGACGTCGCCGTCCCAGGTGGTGAGCGCGGCGCGGCCGTCGGCGAAGAAGTCCACCGCAGAGAAGCGCAGCCACGCGCCCCAGGGGTTGTCGTCAGGGGCTGTGAGGGTATCGAGGGCGTAAGCGCCGCTGTCCTCACCCCGCTTGCCGCTGGTGTTGAGCGTCTTCTCCCAGCGGCCGGGCCCCCCCCGGGTGAAGGCTTCGAGGTCGGCGATTTTTTTCTCCCCTGCCGTCCGGGCCTCGCCGCCGCGGCTCAGGGTGATGCGGAAGCTCACGCGGCCGGCCCGGGCCGGCAGCCTGAGGAAGACAAGCCCATCTTTTCGCGACAGCTTCGAGCCCCTGGGCGCCCCATCGACAGAGGTTTCGAGCCGCCCGTTTTTTTCGAGCGCCCCGGTCTCCTCTGCAAGCAGGACAGAGAGGTCTCTCTTCGATGGTCCCATCGTGAAGTTGCGGGTGAAACAGGCCCGGCCCTCGACGAGCGTACCTTCGGGCATCTCCAGCACCTCGCAGTCGCCGACGGTATAGCTCACTACTACGCTCCGGCCATGCAGGTACACGCCGCGGTATTTGGCCACATCCCGGGGCAGGGGGCCCTCGCGTGGTTCGCGCGGATCATCCCAGGAACCATCGAGGGACCAGCCGGGGCGCCGCCCGGTGGTGAACTGCATCTTTCCGGCCGGGGTCGGTCCCATGCTCTTGGTGGCGCCG
>DODI01000313.1:0-8319 GCA_003509045.1 Planctomycetota bacterium
TGCCGCCACCAATCCCAGCATGGATTCGCTTGCCGAGATCGATCTCGCCCTCTTCGACAAGATTATGGATACCAATCTGCGGGGTTACCTGGTCGTGGCGAGGGAGGGAATCCGCAGGATGAGAGAGCTCGGCGGCGGCGGGGTGATCATCAACATCTCTACCATAGCCGCCTGCAAGGCGATGCGGGGTCTTGGCGCCTACGGTATCAGCAAGGCCGCGGTGAACTCTCTCACCAGGACGCTCGCCTCCGAGCTGGCGGCGGAGAAGATCCGGGTGAACGGAGTCGCTCCCGGTCTGGTGCGAACGCGCCTGAGCGAGGCTCTCTGGAAGGATGAGAAGGCGGCGGCGGATATGCTGAAGGCGATACCTCTCAACCGCATCGCTGAGCCGGGAGACATCGCCGGTGCCGTGGCTTTTCTCGCCTCGGAGGCGGCTGCCTATATAACGGGCCAGACGCTGGTGGTGGATGGAGGAATGCTCGCGGGTTGATCCGGCTGCTCAGGGATTTCCCGAGCGGAGCTTTTCGACCTGTTCCAGCGCCTGGGGATGGCCCGGCATCCGCTGCAGCAGGGCGCCGAGGGCGGCCATGGCATCGTCAGGGCGAGCTGTAGCCGCGAGCATCCTGGCCAGGTTCAGGTAGGGTTTGTCGAAGTCCGGTGCCGCCGAGATCGCCTTCTTGAACTCCCCGGAGGCTGTGGCCGTGTCACCGAGCTTCCAGAGAGCGAATCCGTGGGTGTTCAGCAGCCCGCTATGGTTCGGGGCATTTTTGAGACCGCGGACGGAGATGGCCGCCGCCTCGCGGTAGCCCTCTGTGGCGTTGAGGATGATCGCCAGGTTGCGATAGGCATCGAGGTCGAGCGCGTCGAGCCGGATCGCTTCCTTGTGCGAGCTGATGGATTCCTCGACAAAGCCGCCTCTGAACAGGGCGAAGCCGAGCATGCGCCGGAGCTTCGCGGACTCGGTATCGTGAAGGAGGGCCTTACGGTAGACGGTCGCCGCTGTTTCGAAATCTCCCTCCTGGAGCCAGGTGTTGGCGAGGTTCAGGGCGGCCTCGGTATGGGCCGGGTTGTCCTGGATGACGGACCTGAAATATTCGCGGGCCTGCTCCAGGCGTCCGGCCTGGGCCTCCAGGATTCCGAGGTTGTTGCGGGCATCTGCGTAGCCAGGGCGCTTCTTGAGAATATCCAGGTAGATCTTCCGGGCCTCCCCTGGACTTCCGGATTGGGCCGAGGAGATGGCGTAATTGAACAGCGTATCGAGGTTCTCTCCGCGGCCAGCGAGGGTTGATTTGAAGATCGCCCTGGCCTGGAGAGGCAGCCCCGCCTCGCTGTAGGCGTTTCCGAGCTCCAGGAGATCGCGCTGGAAGTTCGGGTAGAGATACCTGCCCTTGAAGGGAAGAGCGTTCTTTATGCGGAGGCTGTCGCTGCGGGGTATCTTTCCGAGGTCAGCGAGGTACCTGGCCGGGTCGGTCCGGCCGCGGTAGACCTTGACGATTTTTCCGCTCTCCTCGATGAGGAAGCTCGTCGGGACGACCAGGTCGCGCCTGTGGTTGAAGAGGTGCCGGAAAAGGATGTTCCAGCCGGCCAGGGTCTCTCTTTCGAAGCGAAGTCCGATGGAGGGGCCGCTTATTTTCGCCAGCAGGTCTCGCTTGCCGTCGGGGACAGGGCCAAGATCGACCGAGGCGATCAGGTTGACCGCGCCCTTGCGGGAGAGTTCTTTCCCCGTCGCGATGAGGGCTCCAAGATCTGAGACGCACACCGCGCAGTCACGTGAGAAGAGATGGAGGAGCAGGGGCTTTCCACGAAATTCTCCGAGGCGCCTCTGCCTGCCCTGCGGGTCGGTCCAGGGAAGGTCGGGAGCTGCTAGGGGCGCGACGAGCCAGGTCTCGATCGACGAGCTCTCTTCAGCATCGACCGGTGTCGGAGCCTTCGGACCCTGGGTGGCCGGGGGTTCCTGTTTTGATTTTCGGAATGGGAGCCGTCTGGGCTTCTCTCCCTGGATGATCAGCCAGCGGTCGGCAGGGTCGAGCGCTCCGTAGCTTGTTGCCGCCCCCCCGGGCCAGCGTACGCTGACGGCGGGGGCCGCCTTCTCCTCGCCCAGGCCGAAGCAGGCCCACCTGCTTGACTGGGAGAGGAAGGCGGCCCCGGCGCGAATGTCCTTGATCCGGGTCTTGCCGGAGCTGGTGACGCTGATGCGGGCGCCGATGGCATCTCGGTTGCAGCTGCGGCCCTCGAGGCGAACCCAGAGAGCGCGGTTGTCGCCGGGCCAGGTATTTCTCAGCAGCCTGAGCTGCGGTCCATCCCGATTTCGAAGAGCGAGGTCGGGTCGACCATCCAGGTCGAAGTCAAGGCGGCAAAGAGCCCGGCCGTCCTGGATATAGTCGACTCCGCTGGCCGCCGAGATGTCGATGAAGTCTCCCTCTCCGCTGGAGAGGTGGAGGCAGTTTCGCTCCCGCCCTCCCCAGGAGGTGTCCTCCCGGATCATCCGGTTGATGATCTCCCATCCATCGAGATAGCGTTGGAGACGCAGTTCCTCGCGGGGCGATTGCGACACGACCTGTCGCCAGAAGAAGCTTCAGAGGTCATGCTCGCTGCTGTTGGTCAGGAAGCCGTTTTGTACGTAGAGGTCCTCGTTGCCGTCGAGGTTGAAATCGAGGAAGTCGCTTCCCCAGGCCCAGCGACCGAACCACGCGCCGCTGGCGAGGCTGACATCCTCAAAGCTGCCATCTCTCGCATTGCTGAACAGGCTGTTTCCCCTGGCGTGGCGTCTGTAGACACCCTGTAGCAGCTGATCGCCGGCCTTGTAATCATTTCCCCCGGTGACCCGCCGGCCCGCCGCGCTGAACATGTTTCCGACGTAGAGGTCGAGGTCCCCATCGTTGTCGTAGTCTTCCCAGGACACGCTCATTCCGGCTCCGACATCTTCAACCCCGGCGGCGCTCGTGGCTTCCTCAAAGGTTCCGTCTCCCTTGTTGCGCCAGAGGTTGTTGCTGCCGAAATCATTGGCGGTGTAGAGATCGGGATAGCCGTCGTCATCATAATCTCCCCAGGCGGCCGCGAAGCTGAAGCGTTGATTGTTCCTGTCGAGTCCGCTGGTCTCTGTCGCGTTTGAGAAGCGGCCGCCGCCGAGGTTCTTGAGGAGGATGTTGGCGGCGCCATTGTGGGCCTCGTGGTAGGGAATCGGCAGCCTGGTTCCGGCGGAGTTCGAGCCGCCTCGCCAGAACACATAGGAGCAGATGTGGATGTCGACCAGTCCATCGAGATCGTAGTCTGCCGCGGCGGCTGACAGCGGCGTCGCGGAGCCGGTGATCTTTTCCGGAATCGCATTTTCCAGGTGAAGGAAGCGTCCGCTTCCATCGTTGAGTAATACGACCAGCTTCTGCTCGGTCACGAGGAAGAGATCCTGGTCGGAGTCATTGTCGAGGTCGAGGAAGAGAGCCTGGGATGTTCCATCCAGGAGATCCACCTCGGCTTCCCGGCTGGCGTCGCTGAAGATTCCGTCCTGCCCACAGCGGTAGAGGAGATTGGGCAGGCCCGCAGCGGTGAGAACGTAGAGGTCCTCGAGCCCATCTCCATCTGCATCACCTACGGCGAGGCCGTTGTGTCCGTACACACCGACACCTACAGCCGCATCCAGGCGGCTTCTGAAGTGATCGATCGAGGGCAGGAGGATCCTGCTGTAGGAGTCGTTCGCGCCCAGCGCCCTGGCGGTGACATCCTGGAAGGGGCTGGCTGAGAGAGTTACGTGTCGCCGCTTCCTGAGCTGAAAGAAAGAGAACTTCCGCTCCCGGACCTTCCAGCCGAGCAGGGCCGCTCCACTCCATTGATGATGCTCTCCTTCGGCTGATGGGCCTGAGAGCGAGAAGAGGATCTCGATCTCGCTGAGCTCCTTTCCTTCCGAGATGCCGGTGACCTTGAGCTCCGCCGCGGTGAGAACTTCCAGCGGGTCGATGCTGGCCAGGATACTCGCCGGGAAGGCTGAACGTTCGATAGACGGGGCTGGAAAGCCCATCTCTTCTACGGCCCTGATTTTTTTCGACTGGTAGAGCGGAAGCTCTCCAGGGGAGCTGAAGGGGCTCGCCTTGAAGTCGTCCGAGGTGATGGATTCGTATTCTTTGACCGCTGTTTCGGATCCAGGATGGAGAAAGAGACGCTGGAGCGTCTTGAGGGGTTGGCGGAGCTCTCTCTCCCTGGTTTCGACGATGAATTTATCGTTTCCCGCCACCGTCTTGACCCTCAGCTTTTCCACCGGGCTGTAGGACGGAGTGGGAAGCTGGATTTCAGTCCATCCCCGGCCCGGCGCCGGGACAAATTCGGGGGAAGCTCCGGAACCGCAGAAGATCCAGACGGCTCCCGCGACCAGCAGGATGCTTGCCGTAGAGAAGAGCAGAATTCGTTGTTTCATTTCAGGTGAGGCCCCGGGTTTCCAGTTCCAGGTTTCCTTTGTTTTACCCGCCGGGGGGCGTTTGCGTGCATGGAACTGTAATAAACCTGTCCACTGACGGCAATCATGCTCAAATCCCGGTTTTTTCGCTGCAGTGTTCCCGCAAGTCTTTACAATCTCCGTAGTCGTCGTCTCGAGCAGGTAGGGGATATAGCCAGGCCGACAGGAGGTTCCAAATGACCCGGATTCGAAACTGTTTCAACAGGACTTTCATTTGTTTTGCGGCTCTCTTCGTTTGTTCGTTCGGGTCCGAGGCCGCTGCCCAGGGACTGCCTGGGAGAGGCGCGGGAATAGGACTCCGTTCGAGCCGCCAGGCGACCTCTTCTGTGAGAGGGCCGATTAGAGGAGCTGTCCAGGTGGGGGCGACTGGTGTCGGTGTTCCCCAGGGAGCTCAAGCCGGACAAGCCTATACTGGAGGCTACAATGGAGCCCTGTTCAGCTCGCCATGGCTGCTGCCCGGTTGGGGTTGGAACATTCCCCAGGGCTATCTTGCCCAGAGCTACCCGGCCTATGGAGGCTATCGCGGAATGGGTTTTCTTCCCCCGGTAGCGATCGAGCCGAGGCTTGGCCTGCAGCACAGCTATCCTTTCTCCTGGCAGATGGGGATTCAGATGCCGGTTGATGCTTCTCCCCTGGCTACACCGAGCCTGGGGCCATTTGAGGGAGTCGTTCGATCCCAGGAACGCGCCGCCCGTCTCGGTAGCCCGGCCGCCAGGAACGGCGTGGCGCTGCTGCGCAAGGGCAAGTACAGGAATGCCGGGCTCCTGCTGGCGGGAGCCTACCGCGACAGCGATGATCCGATTCACCCCCTGCTGCTGGCCGAGGCGCTCTTCGGGCTCGGAAAGTACCAGCATGCTGAGCTGGTGCTCCGCAAAGCTCTCGAGTCAGAGGGAGCCTTTGCTGTTCTTCCAGAGGATGTGGCTGGACACTTTCCCTCGGCGAAAGCTTTCCAGGACCGTCTCGCCGAGCTCGCCAGCAGCGGCAAGCACAAGCTCCTCAGCGCCTACATGTCCCTCTTCGCCGAAGATGGATCCGCCGGGGTCGCGGCCCTGCTCGCCCTGGCGAAGGCGGATGATCTTGCCGCCGGGCTCTATCGTCACTATCTCGACCGGGTCTTCGGAGCCGAAAAGCCCGAGGCCGAGGCTCCCGCGGAGGGCGCGGAAGAGAAGTAATCTTCTTTGCGGGCGCGCGGCTCGCGCTGTCCGGGCCCATTCTTATGCGGAGCTAAGGTATGAGATACCTCATTTTCATAGGCATTGGAATGGTGGCAGGTTTCCTGCTGGCGCGAGCGCTCTACCTCCGCCCGGAGGATGATGTGGACGCAGAGGAAGCTCCCGCAGAGGAGTCCGAGGATTGACGGGCCAGATCAATCCTTGTCGATATTGCGGATGACCTCTTTTACTCCGACCTCGATACGAATCTGGACGGGTTTTCCCACCAGCCGCGAGTTTCCGTAGTGAAGCAGGGTGTAGGCACCCGGGGGCAGACCTTCAAATACGTAGTTCCTGTTTTTATCGGGTTCAGCCTGGCGCTGGAGCTTCTTTCCCATCAGGAGCAGGCGGTCTCTTCTTCCGCTGACCACGGGAGTGCTCAACTTGCCCTTGAGCGATGCCCCGCTCAGCAGGGTAACCTTCAGAGAAGGCCGCGCCTCGGTCTCGGCCGCCAGGGACAGGCTGAGTGGTTGGTGGGGGAGGTATCCCGGATGATCGAGGGCCAGGGTCCAGGAGCCTGTTGCGAGCCCCGAGATGCGAGCCTTTCCTTTGTCGTCTGTCAGGAAGACGCTACGATGCGGAGTCGAAGGGGGCTTCCCTCCGGTGACCTGCAGGTGGACCGAGATACGGCAACCTTCAATGGCTCGCCCCTCCTGATCTTCGACAGCGAGCTCGATCGAACGGCCCCGGGAGAGCTTGAGGTCCACCTTCGACGAAATTTTCTCTCCGCTGATGGAGAGAATCCTGATGAGTGGCAGGTAGCCGTTTGCCGAGAGCAGGAGATCATATTTTCCCCTGGTCAGGCCGCCGATGAAAAAACGGCCGCCGGAATTTTCGAAAACCGTTTCCCTGGGCTGCCCTGGTTGTCGATTTGTTTCTCCAACTGGAAGAATCGTGATGGAGAAATCTTCAAGCGGGTTTCCCGTCGAGTCATCTTTGACCTCGCCTTCTACCCAGCCGTAGCGCTCGAGAACAAAGTTGCTCTCCTCGGGAGGTGAGACGCTGTTCTCCGTCAAGGGAAGGTGGTCGGCAGCCTCGGCCGTAATCCTGTAGGGTCCGGGCCCCAGGCTTCCCAGGCGAAAGCGGCCGTATTTGTCGCTGAAGGTCTGGCGGCGGCTTCGCTTGCGATGGCTGCTTCTCAGGTCCCTGGCCGAGATGGTCGCGCGGAGAGGCTCGTCCAGCTGGTTCCTTACCTGTCCACTGACGACTCTCTCCGCCGTGAAGAAGATCTCGTGGAGCAGGTTCTCTCTCTCTCCAAGACGCAGCGGCTCGCTCTGGTAGGGGGAGAAACCGGCGCTGTCGCTTCGCAGGACATATTCCCCTTTCGCCAGCCCGGCCAGGCTGTACTCTCCGTTCGCATCGCTGATGGACGAGCGGTTGAGCTCCGCCAGTTCGCCCTCCTCAACCCGCAGGAGCATCAGCTTGACTCCGGCCAGCGTGAGCCCGTCCGGGAGCCGTTCCTGGTCGAAGCTGATCTTTCCGCTGATCGTTCCTCCTGCCAGGAGGGTGACGGCCAGCTCGGGCTGCTCCCGGGATGGATCCCTGATGATAAGCTCTGCCGGAGCGCTGCCCTGGTAGTCTTTGTGTTGAGCTCTGACCGTGCAGGCCTCGTCTTTCGGGGTGGAGTCGAGTCCGAGATTGAAGCGTCCCTCAGAGTCGGATTCTCCCACCGCCAGGACAAGACCGTTTTGCGAGTTCATCATCAGCTCGATCCTCGCCTCGGCCACGGGAGCCCCATCTTCATCTCTCGCGACGCCCCGCAGCCTGCCGGCGCGGCTCATGCGCAGCACCGGGCCGGTCTGACCAGCGGCATTGCGGCGAAGGGTTTTGTCGAGTTTCATCATCAAATACCCTTCGGCCCGGGCAGTGAACTCGACATCTCCGCGGGGGATTCCGCGCAGGTTGAAGCGCCCCTGTCCATCGCTGACGGTCTCCCGCAGCGACTCGCCATGAAGCTCTTTGAAGTCATCCTCGGCTCCATCGCTCCAGCCAATGACCGCTCCCTCAACCGGCCGGGAGTTTTCCGCATCGATGACGCGTCCGCTGAGCGAGTCCGCTCTCGCCAGCTCGATGAGCAGCTCCTCGCCCGGCTCGACCTGGTCGATCCTGATCGGAAAGAAGTCGCTTGAGGCTCCAGCGATGAGCTCGAAGGTTCTCTTGCTGAGACCGCCGAGGACGAATCGCCCTTCGGCGTCGGTTTTTTCTGTGAGGGTGACAGCCAGGTTCAGGTCCAATTCCGCGAAGACCCGGACCTCCAGGTCCGGCAGAGAATTCCCGGACTCGTCTATGACTTTTCCGGTGATGGACATTCCAGGCTCAACGACGATCTCGATCGGCTGTATTTCCGGCCTGACCCAGACCACCCCATTGAGGATCTGCTCGACGATTCCGGGGCCCCTGGTACGAAGGAACCAGTCCCGCTGCGACAGTCCCCCGATGGAGAAAACTCCCTGGCTGTCGCTGGCCCCCCGTGCTTCCGCCGGCCGGCCTCCGTGGAGAGCTGCGGCGCGCGAGAACGGGTCCGCCTCGAGAGTCGCGGCGGAGTGGAGGAGAAGCTCGATATTCGGGGCAGGTCTGCCATCGGGGAAGATGGTCGTTCCGCGAAGCGTCAGCTCCTCCTCCAGCAGGATGACGAGCTCCTTGACGCCGGGGGGAACCCGCGGC
>DODI01000440.1:0-3065 GCA_003509045.1 Planctomycetota bacterium
GATGAGGGCTCGATTGACCACACCTTCACCGAAGACGGCGTGGTCATCCTCATGGTCGAAGATCTCACCAGGAGAGGCGGCCCCGAGCACGTCTACCGGGTCGAGGTCCGGCCCTCCCGGGGGCGTTTCTCCCTGGAGCTCTCCGACACGCTCTATCACGCGCCGGCCGGCGGCGACTTCAAGGTAAAGGTCCATTGCCGGCGAAACGGCTACGACGGGCCGATCGAGCTCGAGGCAGATGGGCTTCCTCCCGGGACAAAGGCCGCGAAGGCCCGCATCGACAAGGGCAAGACCTCGGTCGAACTCAGCATCACCCTTGGAAAAGATCTCCAGCCCGGCTTCATCGGAACCTTCCGGATTTTCACGACCATCCAGATCGGCAAAGAAACCGAGCGGCTGGAGGCCGGCACTCGAGAGGCTCTCAGAGAGGACTTCCCGCGCCTCTTCCACCCCCCGCGAGTCCTGGATGGTCTCGCAGGCTTCGCGGTTACCGCCAGGAAAAAATAAGCCGGCCCGTCCGTGACCTACTTCACCGAGAAGCGGTGGACGGTCTCATGGGTATAGATCTTGCCCGGCTCCAGGAGAATCGGCGGAAACTTGGGCTGGTTGATCGAATCCGGGAAGTGCTGGGTCTCGAGACAGATCCCATAGTTCTTCGCGTATTTCTTCCCGCCCTTGCCAACGTTGGACCCATCGAGATAGTTCCCGGTGTAGAGCTGGATTCCCGGCTCGGTGGTCAGAATCTCGAGCAACCGGCCGGAGCCCGCATCGTAGAGGGTCGCGGCCAGGGCCATCGAGTTGTCCTTGGAGTTGAGACAATAGTTGTGGTCGTAGCCTCCGGGGTTTCCATCTCCAGGGGGAAGCTTGTCGATCCGGGAGCCGATCTTCATCGCCTTGGTGAAATCCATAACCGTACCCTTTACCGCCTTGATCTCGCCGGTCGGTATCCCGCCGCCATCAATCGGGGTGTAGTGCTCGGCGGCGAGCATCAGCTCGTGATCAAGAATCGTCCCGCTGCCGGCCCCGGCCAGGTTGAAGTAGGAGTGATGGGTCAGGTTGACCGGGGTGGCCTTGTCAGTCTTGGCCCAGTAGCTGATGATCAGCTCATTGTTATCGGTGAGCTTGTAGATAACCCTGATATCAAGGTTGCCGGGATAGCCCTCCTCGCCATCAGGGCTGTTGTAGGTACAGAAGAGCATCGACGCCCGGGCTCCCTGGATGGCCTTGATCTTCCAGTTTCGCTTGTCGAGTCCCTTGACCCCTCCGTGCAGGTGGTTGGCGCCGTTGTTTTTCGCCAGGGTGTATTCCTTATCGCCGATCTTGAACTTGCCGCCAGCTATCCTGTTGGCGACGCGCCCGGTGGTGGCACCGAAATAAGGGTGGCCCGCCAGGTAGCCTTCGAGAGAATCGAAACCGAGAACCACGTCCTCGAGCTTCCCATCGCGGCCGGGAACATGCAACTCCGTCAACAGCGCGCCGTAGGTCATGACCTTCGCCGTCACGCCGTTCTTATTCACCATCGTGTAGAGCTCGACGGACTCTCCATCGGCGGTCTTCCCGAAAGGAGCCATGGTGAGCTTGCTCGATGTTACCGAGCAGGACACCAGCAGGAGGAGACAGGGAATGAAGCCGAGGATTCGGAAGAGATGCATGGATACGCTCCTTGATGATGATTGGGGGTGAAACCCGACCCGCCAGTATACAAACTCCGGCTCAACCTGCCATACTATCTGTTCGCAAGGAAAGCTCCGTTTCGAGAATTGGAACCAAGCGTAAAGGACCAACAACATGCCCAGACTCGCCTCCCTGATCCTGGCGGCCTTACTCCTGGTCGTCCTGCCCGGGCTCAAACTCACCGCCCAGGAAACCCCGGAGTCCCTTCTTCTCAAAGCGACTGAAGCCAGGCGGGAGGCCCAGGAGCTCGCCCTGCGCGCCGCGGCGGCCTTTGACCGAAGGGGAGGCGATCACTTTGTCGCCGGGAGAATCGAGGAATCGGTGACGGATTTTGACATGGCCGTCAAGCTCGATCCAAACAGAGAGCCCTGGCATTGGCGCCGCGGGATTTCCTATTACTACGTCGGCGAGTTCGAGAAGGGCCGCAAGCAATTCGAGGGCTACCAGACAGTCGACTCGAGCGATGTCGAGAACGCCACCTGGCGCTATCTCTGCATGGCCAGGCTCAGTGGAGTAGCCGCCGCGAGCAAGGCCATCCTCAAGATCGGCGACGACCGGCGGGTGCCGATGCGCCAGATCTACGACCTCTATGCCGGCAAGCTGAAACCTGATGATGTCCTCAAGGCGGCCCGGGCAGGAAAGCCGTCACCCCCGGCGCTCAACAGGAGGCTCTTCTACGCTCATCTCTACCTCGGGCTCTACTACGAGGTCGCCGACCAGGCCGAGCTCGCCCGCAAGCACCTCTACAAGGCTGCCGATGACCACAGGATCGGCCACTACATGTGGGATGTCGCGCATGTCCACGCGAACATCCTTCGGGCAAAAGAGAAAAAGAAATAACCCACGGCCGGTTTGTTTTCCCAGGCCGATGCAAACCGCTGGTGCGAGACTGCGCAGGCAGGGCCTTCCGTCCTGCCGCGCCGGCCCGGAACCAGCTTCGTTCCCAGGTGCGGCCTGAATTATTGGAAGAGAGAGCCTGCTTCGTACTAACATGGAGGCAGCCCGAAAACCCGGCCCTGGCGGCGGGGTTCAAGTCGGGGATCTCCATCCAACATCTTTCTCCGAAGGAGCCTGGACCCGGCCATGAAACAAACCAGCGCGGCATTCACGATGCTCGTCTGCGTCCTGTTAGCGGGATACGCCACCGCCCAGGAGCTCAAGCCGGACAGGCGCTTTACCGAGTGGGACAGCAACAAGGATGGCAAGCTCGCCCGCG
The DNA here is from genome assembly GCA_003509045.1 of Planctomycetota bacterium. GTDB lineage: Bacteria > Planctomycetota > UBA8108 > UBA8108 > UBA8108 > UBA8108. The sequence continues at coordinate 2,891 of DODI01000440.1, forward strand.
AGGAGCTTCCCGAGCGCAACCGGAAGAATTTCGGCCGTGTCGACACCGACAAGGATGGCTTCATCTCGCTCAGGGAACACCTCACCTTCGTTGGCCGCCTGCCGCAAAACCGGAACCAGGCGCGCCAGCCGCGCGCCCTCCAGGGTGTCAGGATCGAGAAGAACATCGCCTACGC
>DODI01000440.1:3439-6486 GCA_003509045.1 Planctomycetota bacterium
CCGACAAACCCCTGGCCGTCATCGCTTATATCCACGGAGGCGGATGGAGGCAGGGCTCCAAGGAAGGCGGTCTCAACCGGCTGAACCTCTACCTGAAGACCGGCCGCTACGTCGGCGTCTCAATCGGCTACCGGCTCAGCGGCGAGGCGAAGTGGCCGGAGCAGCTCTACGACTGCAAGGCGGCGATCCGCTGGCTCAAGGCCAACTCGAAGAAATACGGTTTCGACCCCAAGCGCATCGCCGTCTACGGCACCTCGGCTGGAGGCCATCTCGTAGCCATGCTTGGAGTCACCGGCAACCGCAAGGACCTCGAGGGTGACCTCGGACCCTACAAGGACTACTCGGGCAGCGTCGCGGCGGTCCTCGACTATTTCGGGCCAACCCAGTTCCTGCTGATGAACTCGAAGCCAACCCGGATGGACCACGACGCCCCGGACTCTCCTGAAAGCCTGCTGATCGGCGGCGCCATCCAGGAAAACAAGGAGAAGACCCTGCACGCCGCTCCGATGAGCTACATCAGCAAGAAGGCCTGCCCCTTCCTGATCGTCCACGGTACGAAGGACGTGCTGGTACCGGTTCACCAGTCGGAGATCCTCGACAAGGCCCTCGACAAGAACGAGGTCGAGTCCATTTTCATTCGTGTCGAGGGCGGTGGACACGGAGTGCGGGGAGCGCCGCTGGACCAGGCGGGACTCGCTTTTCTCGATAAGCACTTCTGGGGCAAAGAGACTGCGCTGGCTGACAAAACGGTCCAGAACAGTGAGCTCAGGGCTAAGCGCCCGGAAAAGAACCGCAGATGAGCGAGGTAACCCTCTACCACAACCCGCGCTGCTCAAAAAGCCGCCAGACCCTGGCGCTTCTGGAAGAACGCGGCATCGAGCCAGAGATCATCGAGTACCTGGAGACCCCTCCGGACGCGGCGACAATCGCCGGGCTGCTCGGCAAGCTCGGCATTCGTGCCATTGAGCTGATCCGAAGAGGAGAGGCCCCCTTCGCGGAGCTGGGCCTGGCCGGTAAGGAGGGTGATGACGCCGCCCTGGTCGAGGCTATGGTCTCACACCCTGTCCTCATCCAGCGGCCCATCGTCACCTCGGGAGAACAGGCCCGCATCGGCCGCCCGCCAGAGGCTGTCCTCGACATTCTCTGAGATAAATCTGTTCCGGCCGCCCTAGGAGCCGATCCCCAGGGGAAAGCCAAGGCCCCAATAGACCAGCAGGAAGCCGGTCCACAACACCAGGAAGGCCAGGCTGTAGGGCAGCATCAACGAGATCAGCGTTCCGACTCCCGTCTTCTTCACATAGCGCTGGGAGAAAGCGACCACCAGCGGGAAATACGGCATCAACGGAGTCACGATATTGGTGCTCGAATCACCCACCCGGTAGGCCGCCTGGGTCAGCTCTGGAGAGATCCCGAGCTGCATCAGCATCGGGACGAAGATCGGAGCCAGGAGGTACCACTTGGCCGATGCGGATCCAACCACCAGGTTGACGAAAGCGCAGAGAAAGATGATACCGACAATCGTGAAGTGGGCGGGAAGCTCGAGTGACTTGAGAACACCCGCCCCCTCCACCGCAAGAAGCTGCCCCAGGTGCGATTTATTGAAGGCATAGATAAACAGCGAGGCGAAAAAGGCCATCACCAGGTAGTAGCCCATGGTGTTCATCGTGCTGCTCATTCCCTTGATCACATCCCTGTGCGATTTAAACCGGCCAGAGATGTAGCCGTGCACAATACCGGGCACGATAAAGAGGAGAAAGATCAAGGGTACGATGGCCCCCATCAGGGGCGCTTCTTTGATGGTCAACTCCCCGTCGCTTCGAAAAACCGAGTCCTCCGGCCAGCAGAGCCACGCCAACAGACTCAGCCCGAGGCTGAGGGATACGAGTCCCCACTTCATGCCGGATTTTTCGGCAGCCGCGAGTTTCTCCATCTTCGGCATGTCATCAGGATCGCCATCCACTTCGACAGACTCGAGCCGGGGCTCGATCATCCTGTCGGTGATATACCAGCCCACGAGGATGATCAGCACACTCGATACGGTCGTAAACCAGTAATTGCAGAGAATGCTCACATCCCGGCTGGGATCGAGGATCTGCGCCGCCTGCTGGGTGGCGCCCTGCAGCAGGGGATCCAATGCTGAAGGAATGAAATTTGCGCTGAAACCACCCGAGACCCCGGCAAAGGCCGCGGCGATCCCGGCAAGCGGGTGGCGCCCGGCCGCGTAGAAGATCACTCCGCCGAGCGGAATCACCAGGACATAGCCGGCATCAGCGGCGCTATGACTGAGGATGCCGACCAGGATCAACATCGGGGTGAGAAGCACCGCGGGTGTGACTCCCAGCATCGCCTTGATCACCGCGTCAATGAAACCCGACTTCTCCGCCACCCCGACTCCGAGCAGGGCGACGAGCACCACGCCCAGCGGATGGAACCCGGTGAAGGTTTTGACCATATCGACGAGAAACTGGACCAGCGCAGCCCCGGTGAGCTGGTTGGCGACCTGCTGCGTTTCAGACCCGCCCTTTTTCGGCAGCTCGAACTCATAACCACCCAGGAGCCAGGAGCCCACCCAGGTCAGCAGCAGGGCGAAGATAAAAAGAACCGCCGGGTCCGGCAGCTTGTTTCCAAGCTTCTCGATGGTACCCAGGATACCACCTGTTTTTGGATTCTCGTTTGCCTCTTGAATCATGTTATCCATCTCCGGCGGGTTGCTTGAAAAAAACCAGTCTAGGGAAACCTCCCCCCTCTGTCCATGCCTCAGCAACCTGGCTGGCGCAGACAAACCGCTTTTCGATGGTTCACGAGACCCCGGCTACTTAGAATCTCCCCCATGCGAAAAAACAAATTCAGCCTGTCGTGGGCCTTGCTGCCCGGGATCCTCCTGCTCCTCGGCGGTCTCCTTCAAGGTGCCGATGAGAAGAAAAACCGCCTGAACTTCCTGCTCATCACCGTCGATGACATGAACTGGGACTCGCTCGGGGTGAACGGCTGCAAGGTCGCCGGGGTCTCACCCAATATCGACCGCCTCGCCTCCCAGGGTCTCCTCT
>DODI01000440.1:6787-7067 GCA_003509045.1 Planctomycetota bacterium
CCGCCTCGCCTCCCAGGGCCTGCTCTTCAACCACGCCCACGTCACCATCGCCGTCTGCATGCCGACGCGCGCGGTCTGGATGACCGGACGCTATCCGCATCGAAGCGGCGCCCTGGGCTTCCAGAAGATCAACCCGGGAGTGCCGACCCTGCTCGAGGCGCTGAAAAAGGCGGGCTACCATACAGGCATCCTGGCCAAGGTTCCCCACGTTGTTCCCAGCCGGGGGAAGAGCTGGGATCTCGTGCTTCAGGCTCGTGAGCTGGGTGTCGGCCGCGACCCG
>DODI01000472.1:0-7691 GCA_003509045.1 Planctomycetota bacterium
CTGGAACCGCAGGCTCTACGAGGGAGGCTGGGACTCGCCGAGCATGATCGGTCGCAGCTGGGCGAACTCCTCCCCGGCCAGCGATGGAGAGAAGGTCTACCTGGTGTTTTCCCACAAGAGCAAGCTCATCGTCACCGCGCTCGACCTTGAAGGAAAAGAGATCTGGAAAAAGACTGTCGGGGATTTCATCTCCCATCACGGCTACTCGGCCTCTCCGGTGATCTTCGGCTCAACCCTGGTCCTCTCAGCCGACCACAAGAAGGGAGGCTACCTCGCCGCCCTTGATCGAGAAACAGGAGAGCTGCGCTGGAAGACGATGCGGCCGGCCGCGCCCTCCTACGTAGCCCCGGCGATACTGTCCGTTGCCGGACGCAAGCAGCTGGTCATATCCGGCTGTAATCTTTTCGCGAGCTACGACCCCGAAACCGGGAAATCTCTCTGGTCATCAAAAACGACCACCACCGAGTGTGTCGGAACGGTGGTGGCCTCTGGAGATCTCGTCTTCGCCAGCGGAGGCTACCCCAAAAATCTGACCGTTTGCGTGAATGCCAGGACGCCTGAAAAGGTGGTCTGGAAGAAACCGATCAGAACCTACGTCCCCTGCATGCTGACCTTCGAGGGGCATCTCTATACGGTAACCGACCGGGGAATCGGCTACTGCTGGGAGGCCTCTTCCGGAAAAGAAAAATGGAAGGCCCGTATCGGCAAGAGCTTCATCGCCTCCCCCATCATCTCAGGGGGCCGGATCTACGCATCATCCGACAAGGGCACCACGCATGTCTTCAGCGCCTCGCCTGAAGGTTTCAAACGCCTTGCGACCAATCCCCTCGGCACTGAAATCTACGCAACTCCGTCAATCTGCGGAGACCGGATCTATCTTCGCTGCGCGAGCAGAGCTAAAGGGAAACGTACTGAAACACTCTATTGCATTGGAAATACCGCCCTGAAAAAGTAGGAAGGAAAGCTGTTTTATCGGAGCCGAAGAGCTTTCAGGGGTGAAGAGAGATATTGGGTAAAAAACAGGCTTAAAATACCCTACAATTGAGTTCGCTTTGAAAGGCACGAACTTCCAGGAGACTCTCTTCATGAACGCAAAGAAAACGGTATCCAGGCTGGCGACGGTTCAGTTCACGGCTGTGCTCATCGCTTCACTGCTTCTTCCCGTCGGGTACCTTGCGGCAGAACCCGTCCCCGGTATCGGAGACTATATTGATGACCTGCTCGCGATGCAGCCTCTTTCGAAATCAAGAGGCGGGGTTCGAATGGACATCGAGGTTGTCCATGATGCCTACCTCTACATGATGGCGAAAAAATATGAGGAATATGAGAACTACGGTTTTGACGAAGACCTGATCGTCTCCAAGCTGAAATCTGATCACACGAAATACAAGCGTTACCAGAATCGGCTCTATTTCAGAATCCAGATAGCCGGAGAAGGCTCCAGCCACGTCATCTTCGACAAGAAGCTCCAAAGCCACCTAGAGGTCACGCAAAAATCTAAAAAGAGCATCTTCAACAAGCGGAGCTACCATGTCCTGGCAGCAAACCCAAAGGTCAAATTCTCGCGCTGGCAGATCTATGGAAAGAGCCTCACGCGGCTTTCCACCAAGAACCTCTTTGGATTCGACAAGATGCGCGCCGAGGTCACCTCCCTCAGCCTCAAGGCTGACAACAAGGAGCCCATCTATTTCAGGCTCAAAGACATCCGGGTACAGAAAAAGGGCCAGGACCCAAAAGAGAGCATCAATATTGTATCGAAGCAGATTGGCACCAAGAAGGGCTGGAATGGGCTGAAGGCCTACGGACCTACCATTGTCATGACCCCGGGTAATTGGAAAGTTCCGTTGCCTCCGCAAGGCTTCCTCGGCGCACTCAATAAATTGGGCTACAAATAGGAACTGCTTTCGCGGGAAGGACGACTCGTTAATCAAATGATAAGAAAACAGGCTTTGCCATCCGGGATGAATACACAAATGAGATTAGCGAATACCCTGGCAAGATTCTTTGCGGCAGTATCCCTGTTGCTCTTCCTCGCGATACCCCTGGACAACCTGCAGGCCGCTCCCAAGGATCCCAAGAAAAATAAGAATTCCAAAACGCGCAAAGCGCCCAAGTCTTCTATAGAAAGTTATCTCGCCCGCCTGCTGACGATGCAGGTCAAGTCGGCGACGAAGAATGGCGTGAAACTGACCGTCCAGGCCGTACCGGATGCCTACCTTTACTTCATGGCAAAAATATACCGGGACTACGAAGGCCTGGGGCTCTCCGAGGAGCTCCTGGCGAAAAAGATGGGGAGCGCCCACACCAAGTACAAGCGTTTTCAAAACCGTCTCTTCTTCAGGATCATCATCACAGGCGAAGGCGGAAAACACGTTGTCTTTGATAAGAGCCTGGCGAGTCACCTCACGGTAACCCAGAAATCAGAAAAGAACGCGTTCTCGAAGCGAACCTACCACCCGGTGAATGTAAGTCCGAAGGTGGATGCGGAACAATGGAAACTCTTCGGAAAGAGGATCAGCGACTACACCAAGAAGAACCTCTTCGTATTCACAAACCTCCGCGCCGAAATAACATCTTTCAGCATCAAGGATGAGACGACCGAGCCGATCTACTTCAACCTTAACGAGATCTGGACGGCCAAGAGCCTGCAGAAAGCCGCAGGAAAAACAGCCCGCGGAGGCGGCAGCAGAGGCGGGGGCAAAGGCAAGAAGAAGGGGCGTTCCAGGGGAATCCCGAAAAAGCTGCTCGGCGCCCTGGGCTCCGTGACTCCTCACGAGCCGGTGATCAACGCTGGTGAAAAGCAGATCTCGGCCAAGATGAGCTTCAAACAGCTCAAGAAACCCGGTCCCATCGTCATCCTCACTCCTGGTCACTGGGATCCGCCGCTACCTCCCCAGGCCTTCCTCCAGGTCATCAAGCAACTGTCCACAAGGTAGAACGATCCACGGTAACAGGCTGGGACGAGATGCTGAAATCCGAGATTGATGAGCTTCTGCGCCAGACCCTGTCCGACCTGAGGCTCAGCCGGTCTGAAAAAAAGGGGCTGAAGGCTGTCCTTGGGGACCTGGATCTGAGCGAAGGTGATTATGGCCAGCTTCGCAAGAGTGCCTTCGAGATCGCGGCAGAGACCCTCAACGATTCACGATCAAGGCAAATTGTCGAGTGGCTCGAAGAGCTCATGAAGGTGCTCGTGCCGAGGATGGAGACAGTTGAAAAAACCCCCCGGGCGCACTTCAGCCCGGAGGCCGACTGCCGTGACCGAATACTCTCGCTCTTTCACGCGGCCCGCAGGACGGTGGACATCTGCGTCTTCACCATCACGGACAACCAGCTTACCCGGGAGATCCTGGCCGCGCACTCTCGTGGATTGAAAATCAGGATCGTCACAGATGACGAGACCAGCCAGCATGAGGGCTCCGACACGAAGCAATTAGAGGGGGCCGGGATCCCGGTCCGATTTGATAACGACGAGCAGCATATGCATAATAAGTTTGCTGTATTTGACGGCAAGGCCGTGTGTACGGGCAGCTACAATTGGACCAGGTCGGCCGCGGAACACAACCTCGAGAACATAGTCGTCTTCCATGACCCTTCCATCTGCGGAAAATTCAGCGGTGAGTTCGAACGTCTCTGGGAGCTCTTTTCCTAGCCCGGACACCAGGCTGGCCTTGCGCTTCGCTGCCAGGCCGCAGCCAAATGCTCCGCTGGCGAAAAACGGCCTCCTGAATCTACTCCTCTCACTCCTCGTCCTCCTCAGCTCTTCCGAACTTCTCGCGATTGAGGAAGGCAAGTTGAAGGTGGCCCCGGCAACCATCCGTCTTCGCGGACGGCTCAGCTCCCAGCAGGTGCTCTTGACCACTTCCCGTGATGGAGTGGAGGTTGACCTGACGAGGCGGGCGGAATTCCAGCCGGCCAATAAAGACCTGCTGCGCATAGATGGACAGGGCATCGTTACAGCCATTGGAAGCGGCCGGACCGAGGTGGTGATTCGCTACGACAAGAACGAGATCCGTCTCCCGGTAGAGATCCTCCAGGGAGAGACCTGGCTCCCGGTCACCTTCGAACAGGACATCCAACCTGTCCTGACGAAGCTGGGCTGCAATGGCGGCACCTGCCATGGAAAGCAACGGGGGCAGAATGGCTTCCAGCTCTCCCTCCTGGGTTTCGACCACGACTTCGATTTTGATGCCCTGGTTCGTGAAGGACGCGGACGCAGGGTCTTCCCCGCCTCTCCAGCAAACAGCCTCCTTCTTCTGAAGGCGGCCGCCCTCACTCCCCATGGCGGCGGCAAGCGAATCGCTCCCGCCGGGAAGCACTACAACACCCTGAAGCGCTGGATCGCAGCAGGCCTCCCGCGGACTCCACCCGAGACGCCAGAACTTCAGCGAATCTCGGTCTTTCCATCTGAACGAATCATGCGCCCTCGCACCGGCCAACAGCTCCTCGTGACAGCGCATTATTCTGACGGCAGCTCCAGGGACGTCACCCGGCTCGCGGCCTATCAGTCCAACGAGTCTCCCATTGCCAGGGCCGGGAAAACCGGCCTGGTCCAGGCTGGCCCCCTTCCCGGGGAGGCGGCGATCATGACCCGCTATATGGGGAAATTCGCCACCTGCTTGGTGTCCATCCCGCTGGAGGGAGAGGTCTCGCCGGAGTATTACCGCTCTCTCGAAAGCAATAATTTCATCGATGAGCTCGTCTGGAAAAAACTCGAACGCCTGAAGATCAAGCCTTCCCCCCAATGCGGCGATTCGGAATATCTCAGGAGAGTCTACATCGATGTCATCGGCCGACTCCCCAGCCCCGCAGAGACAAGAGCCTTCCTCTCCGGAAAAGATCCCGCAAAGCGCCGAGAGCTTGTGGACAGCCTGCTCGCCAGGCCCGAGTACGCGGATCATTGGGCCAACAAATGGGTCGATCTCTTGCGACCGAACCCCTACCGAGTCGGCATCAAGGCCGTAAGGAGCCTGGACCGCTGGGTGCGAAAAAACTTCAGGGAGAACAAACCCTATGACCGCTTTGTCCATGACCTGCTCACCTCCCAGGGAAGCACATTCCGAAACGGAGCGGTAACAGTCTTTCGGGATCGGAGAAGTCCCGAGGAGCTCGTCACCATGTTCAGCCAGCTCTTCCTCGGCATCCGCCTGGAATGCGCCCGCTGCCATCAGCATCCCTTCGAGATCTGGAGCCAGAAAGATTTCTATTCACTGGCGGCCTACTTCGCGAAGGTGGGACGAAAAGGAACGGGGCTGTCTCCTCCAATATCCGGAAGCGAAGAATACATCTTCACGAAGGCGGGAGGAGAGGTTCGACATCCGAGAACCAACGAGATCCTCCCCCCGAGGCCTCTCTTTGGAGACTCCCCCGCCCTCTCCTCCTCACAGGACCCACGACAGGCGCTGGCCCTGTGGATGATGAGAAAGGACAACGGCTTCTTCCCTGCCGTCATGGTCAACAGGGTCTGGGCAGACCTCATGGGCAGGGGAATCGTCGAGCCGGTCGACGACATCAGGGAAAGCAATCCGCCCAGCAATAAAGAGCTGCTCGACGCCCTGTCACTCCACTTTCGCGAGGTCAACTACGACCTGAAAACCCTGCTCAGAACGATCCTGGCCTCCAGGGTCTATTCCCTCAGCAGCCACCCCATCGAACGAAACATCGCCGATACGCGAAATTATTCCAGGCACTACCGCCAACGCCTGCGAGCCGAGGTTCTGCTGGATGGAGTCTGCGACATCACCGGAATTCCTGAAAAATTTTCGGCGATGCCTCCGGGCTCACGAGCCGCCGAGCTGTGGACTCACCGGACGACCTCCAATTTCCTCGACACGTTCGGAAGACCAGACCCCAACCAGGACCCTCCCTGCATGCGAATAGAGGACACCACCGTGGTCCAGGCTCTCCACCTGATGAATGCCCCAAATCTCGATGGGAAAATAAGAAACGAAAACGGAAGGGCCGCGACGCTCGCCGCCTCAAAGATGTCTCCTGAGGAAATCGTAGAAGAATTGTACCTGCTCGTTTATGCTAGATACCCGCAAGACAAAGAGATGCGCTCCGGCTCTACCCGGATTCCCCCGGCTGGGACTCCTGTCAAGGGGAGAAGAAGCGCTGTCGAGGACCTGCTCTGGGCCTTGTTGAATACCCCGGAGTTCCTCTTCAAGAACTGACGAGGCTACCACATGAAAAAACCAACAAGCCTGAGTCACCATGTCAATTGCGAGGGTCTGACCAGGAGAAGCTGTCTGCAATTGGGCCTGGGCTCTTTTCTCGGCGGCGGACTGGCCAACTCTCTTCGATTCAGAAGCCTGGCAGCCAGCGAAGGAAAGACCGCCACAGCTCCGACAAGCTGCATTCTTGTCTGGCTGGATGGAGGTCCGACTCATTACGAGACCTTTGACCCGAAACCCGAAGCTCCCAGGGAAATCCGGGGTGAGTACGAGACCATTCCGACGGGAATCCCGGGAGTGCGTTTCTCTAAACATATGAAGCGGTTGGCCGGGATCACCGACAAGCTGGCGATTATTCGATCGATCCGGCATGACCACGGAAACCATGGAGCCGGAAACCACTACATGATGACCGGAGCTCCGACCCGGATCCCAGTGAGCTGTGGTGCCTTCGTCAGCTTCCATCCGAGCCTGGGCTCAGTAACTGCCCGTGAGCGTGGAGCCCCCAAGGGCCTGCCTGCCTATTTCTCACTGGGCAGGATGTCCCGCTCAGGTGGTCCAAATTTCCTGGGAGCCAGGCACGCTCCCTTTGTCGTCAAGAATGATCCCAACCAGGGATCCTTCAGGGTAAGAGATGTAGCTCTGCCCAAGGGACTCGATGGTGCACGATTTTCAAGCCGCCAGGATATCCGGCGCGAGGTCGACCGGTTCCTTCGAATCCAGAACGAGACCGCTGGAGATCCGGTCGCGGCCTATGACGAGTATTTCAGGCAGGGCCATGACCTGATCACCTCCGCGCAGGCCCAGGAGGCCTTTGACATCCATCGCGAGCCTTCCACGACCAGGGACCTGTACGGACGCAACTCATTTGGACAGAGAGCCCTGCTGGCACGAAGACTCGTCGAGGCCGGCGTTCCCTTCGTCACTCTCTACGATGGCGGCTGGGATCACCACACAAACCTCTTCAAGTCGCTCGACACCATGCTGCCACCGAGGGACAGGGCGCTTGCCGCCCTGATCCAGGATCTTGACCAGCGCGGAATGCTCGACTCCACCATGGTAATCTGCCTTGGAGAGTTCGGCCGCACGCCCAAGATCAACGAGCGGGGAGGAAGAGATCACTGGTCCAACGCCATGTCGGTACTCTTCGCCGGAGGTAAAACTCCCGGTGGCCAGGTGGTTGGCTCCACCGACCGCAAGGGCTACAGCGCATCGCGAAGGGTGCTGTCTCCCGAGAATTTCGCATCGACGATCTACAAGAAGCTGGGAATCGACCCCGGCAAGATCCTCTACACGCCTGAGGGACGGCCTGTCCACCTGGTCAGCGACCCAACCCCAATTCGAGAGTTGATGGGCTGACCATCTCGGTCGGCACCGGCCGGCGAGACAATAACAGCATGAAAATACGAGGGATCACATTCCTGGCGGCCCTCCTTGCGACGCGCCTGGCCGGCACCGTCACCGCCGAGGACAAGCCCCCCACTCTCACCGGTATGTTTCCCCAGGGCGCCTGCAGGGGAA
>DODI01000203.1:0-2128 GCA_003509045.1 Planctomycetota bacterium
CTGTATATGTCCCATATATCCCAGGACGGTTGCCCGGCCGCGGGCGGCGATCAGCTCCTCGAGCCGCCGCGCGCCTGCCCTGTTCGCCGCGACCTGGGCCTCGATATCGGCCAGGTTCTCCCGTGGACATCGCGATGGCCATGGCCCGGAAAGAAGGATCTTCTCGAGCTCGTCAAACCTGGGAACCCCGGCCTCGATGACCTTGAAACTTCTCAGCAGCACCCCCTCCTCTGCGAGGTTCTTCGAATCGGGGGACATCGAGCCCGGGCGACGGCCGCCGATCTCCGCATGATGCGCCCTGCTGGCTGTATAGAAGAGAAGCTCTGCCGTCTCAGCATCAAAAACGGGAGTTACGACCGTCACATCAGGAAGATGGGAGCCGCCAAGAAATGGATCGTTGGTAACGATCACATCGCCGGGAGCCAGGTCGGAAACCCGCCGGGAGACCTGGCGGACACACTCTCCCATGGCGCCGAGGTGAACGGGTATATGGGGAGCGTTGGCTACGAGACCGCCGCCTGAATCAAAAACGGCGCAGGAAAAATCAAGCCGCTCCCTCACGTTCGTCGATACCGCGGAATTCTCGAGGGCGACCCCCATCTCCTCGGCAATCGAAGCGAAATGCAGATGGAAGATCTCCAGCTGGACAGGATCTGGCTCTCCCTCGACGTCGCAGGCGGAGAAGGTCCGCGGCTTGTCCCTTCTCTCGAGTACCAGGTGACCCGATGGATGCCTGGCCGCAGTCCAGCCGGGCGCCACGACGATGGTGTGATAGGCCGAGGCGATGATCGCCGGACCGGCTACGGGCGCGCCCTGGTCGAGGGAGGCCTCATCGAGCACGGCGGCATCCACCCAGGCCCCCGCGAAGAAAGCCTGGCGAGACCCGGGAGCCTCTGTCGCCGCCGGGGGTGCCGGTCCTTCCTCGACCCAATCCTCCCCGATACCGGCGGAGCAGGTCACCCTCGCCGTCACCAGCTCCAACTCTCTACCGGGATGGGTGAAGCCGTAGCGTCGCTCGTGGGCTTTCTCGAAGGCTTCCCTGCAATTGTCCAGCGTGGCCTCCAGCTCGATGGTCGAGTCCTGGCCGCTGTAGCGCAGGTCGAAGGCGCGGCGCGGCGCGGCCAGGAGATCCTCGCCCAGGCCATCCAGAAGCAGCTCGCTCCTCGCCTGCTCCTCGAGATCGCTCATGAGCTCTTCAAGACGAGGGGGTGAAATGTTTTCGACCAGCTCGAGAACCGGGCGCTCGACGATCCGCGTAACATCGGCCTGCGAAGCTCCCCGGGCGCTCAAGACCCCGGCCAGAGCGGGGACGAGCACCTTCACGATGCCCAGCTCGTCGGCGACGGCGCAGGCGTGCTGCGCGCCGGCTCCTCCAAACGCTACCAGCGGGTATTCCCGCGCATCGTAGCCCCGCGCGAGGCTGATCCTGCGAATGGCCGCGGCCATACGCTGGTTGGCGATATCAAGATAGCCGGCAGCGATTTCCTCCAGGCTCTTCTCGTACCCCCGTCCACGAAGGCTCGAGGCCATCGCGTCAAGGCGGCGGTTGACCGCGTCCCCATCGAGAGGAAAAGGAAATCGGTCGGGGGGAATTCTCCCGAGAAAGAAATTCAGATCGGTTATCGCCAGTTCCCCTCCCGCGCCATAACAGGCCGGCCCCGGCACCGAGCCTGCGCTGCGCGGCCCAACGGTCAGCTTCTCCCCGTCAAACCCGCAGATTGAGCCGCCGCCGGCGGCAACGGTCTCGATCGCGAGGAGCGGAGTGGCTATCCTCACGCCCGCCTTGACCGCCTCGTATTCCATCTCAAAGCCGCCATCCCAGCGGCTCACATCGGTGCTGGTTCCACCCATGTCGAAGGCGATCGCACAGGCGCAGCCGGCCTCCCTCGCCACATGTGCGGAGCCCACCACCCCGCCCGCCGGTCCGCTGAGAACCGCGTCCTTGCCGCGAAAGAGACGGGGCGAGCAGAGCCCCCCGGCGCTGGTGAGCAGCAGCAGCGAGGCAGAGGGGGCCGCCTCGGCAATCGAATCGACATAACCCCTGATGACTGGTCCCAGGTAGGCATCGACCAGCGAGGTGTCTCCGCGTGACACCATCCTTGGGGACGAGGAGGAGGCGCTGGAGCGC
>DODI01000203.1:2518-3075 GCA_003509045.1 Planctomycetota bacterium
TTGGACGCCGAGTGGAGCAGGCAGATGGAGACCGCCTCCGTACCCGCGGCCTCGAGCTCAGCCAGCACTGCCGCCGCCCGGTCGAGGTCCAGCGGCTCGAGCTCGTCCCCGCTGGCGCTGATGCGGCCGGGGATCTCACGCGCCGCGTCAAAAAGCGGCAGGGGCTTCCTGATCTCGAGATCGAAGATTCGCGGGCGGTCCTGGTTGCCGATCAGCAGCAGGTCTGCGAATCCCGGGGTGGTGAGAACAGCGGTCCGGGCGCCGTCTCTCTCCAGCAGAGCGTTGGTTCCGCGCGTGGTCCCCAGCCGCAGGTCAACCTCGCCGAGGTCCTCATCCAGGCGAAGGCGCATCAGCGTGCGCATACACAATAGCGGCGCCTCCTCCGGGGAACGGAGCTCCCAGGAGTGGGCCTCTGCCAGGGTGACAAGCTCCCCTGAGGTGAAGATGGCCCCGTCTGTGGCGCTGGAGCCCGACACCTCCGCACGCTCCAGCTCGGATCCATCGGCGGCCAGGAGCCGCAACTCGAAGCCCCGGAAAAAATCATTCGGTTCGCGGCG
>DODI01000128.1:0-6594 GCA_003509045.1 Planctomycetota bacterium
TCGACAGAAACCTGTGATCCGGAAGCTCCTTCCGATCACCAACGAAAATTCAGAAGGATCCAGTTCTTCAGGACGGGAGTTCATTCTTGAACCAAGTCCCGAGTTGATCCTGGGGCGGCTACTGCCGCTTTCCTTGAAGATGCAGTTTTTCCAGGCACTGGTAGAGGCGGCAGCTTGCGAGCAGATTTCTCGCAGGATTGCGATGAAGAACGCCACCGACAATGCCGAGGAAATGTCCAAGACATACACCCAGCTTTATAACCGTACGCGTCAGGGTGCTATCACCCAGGAGATCCTGGAAGTGATCGCTGGCGCCGAGGTGATGGGCTGATTCAAAGGTAGATTTCGGAGGACATCATTCCGTCGCGTAGAGACTGGAGCCAGGCTCGTGAGTAAAACTAAAGTCAACGGCAAGGTAGTACAGGTGATCGGTGCGACGATTGATGCCGAGTATCCGGAAGGTCACCTGCCGCCGATCTATAATGCCCTCAGGATCGACCAGGGTGACATCACGTTGACTCTCGAGGTGCAGCAGCATCTCGGCGGAAATCGTGTGCGCGCCATCGCCATGGCGTCAACCGATGGTGTGGTCAGGAATATGGACATCGTCGATACCGGTTCTCCCATCAAAGTTCCGGTGGGAGAAGAGGTACTCGGGAGAGTGTTCAATCTTCTAGGTGATCCGGTGGACAAGTTGCCTCCGGTAAAGGTGGACGAATATCGCCCCATCCACGCTGAAGCCGTGCCCTTCGATCAACTGGAAGCATCGACCCAGGTCTTCGAGACCGGTATCAAAGTCGTCGACCTACTCACTCCGTATTCCAAGGGAGGCAAGACGGGCCTTTTCGGAGGTGCGGGACTCGGTAAAACGGTGTTGATCCAGGAGTTGATAAACAACGTAGCGACCAAGCATGGCGGCTATTCCTGTTTCGCCGGTGTCGGGGAGAGAACCCGCGAGGGCAACGACCTGTGGAATGAAATGAAGGAAGCGGTCGTCAAGACTGCTGACGGAACAGAGTTCAGCGTTCTCGACCGTACCGTTCTCGTCTTCGGACAGATGAATGAACCGCCGGGCGCACGCTTGAGAGTGGCCCTTTCGGCATTGACGATGGCGGAGTACTTCCGTGATTCAACGGGCTCCGACGTGCTGGTCTTCGTCGATAACATTTTCCGCTTCTCGCAGGCCGGATCCGAAGTGTCGGCGCTGCTGGGACGGATGCCCAGTGCGGTGGAGTACCAGCCGACGCTGGCGACCGAGATGGGTGCCCTCCAGGAGCGCATTACCACCACCGACAAGGGCTCGATCACTTCGGTGCAGGCCATCTACGTGCCCGCCGACNNGCGTACCCGTGAGGGTAACGACCTCTGGAACGAGATGAAGGACGCCGTGATCGAGCAACCCGACGGCACGACGACCTCCGTCCTCTCGAAAACCGTCCTCGTATTCGGTCAGATGAACGAGCCGCCCGGGGCCCGCCTCAGGGTCGCGCTTTCCGCGCTGACCATGGCGGAGTATTTCCGCGATCAGAGCGGCTCGGACGTGCTGCTCTTCGTCGATAACATCTTCCGTTTCTCCCAGGCGGGATCCGAGGTGTCGGCCCTGCTCGGCCGTATGCCCTCGGCGGTAGGCTACCAGCCCACCCTGGCCACGGAGATGGGAGAATTGCAGGAGAGGATCACCTCGACCAAGGACGGCTCGATCACCAGTGTGCAGGCCATCTACGTTCCGGCCGATGACCTCACCGACCCGGCTCCGGCCACCGCCTTCAGCCACCTTGACGCGATCACCGTGCTTGACCGTTCAATCTCCGAGAAGGGTATCTACCCGGCGATCGATCCGCTGAAGTCTTCCTCGCGAATTCTGACAGCCGAGCACGTGGGCGAAGAGCACTACGCGATCGCCCAGAGGGTTCTCCAGATCCTGCAGCGCTACAAGGATCTGCAGGACATCATCGCGATCCTCGGTATGGACGAGCTGAGCGAAGACGACAAGGTGCTGGTCGAGAGGGCGCGGCGTATCGAGCGCTTCTTCTCGCAGCCTTTCGCCGTGGCGAAGGCCTTCACCAACCTCGATGGTAAGTACGTTCCTATCCAGGACACCGTGCGCAGCTTCAAGGAGCTGGTCGAAGGAAAATGGGATCACCTCCCGATGGGCGCCTTCATGTATGTCGGCAGCATCGAAGAGGCCGTCGAGAAGGGCGAGAAACTCCTGGCCGAGGATAATTGATCAGATGCCGCTTGATTGCACTGTTACCACACCCGAAGAGCTGGTTTTTGAAGGCACCGTCGAGTCGGTGACCGTACCGGCCGCTGATGGGGAGATGGGCTTTCTCCCCAGGCACGCCCCGCTTGTAGGGAACCTCGGCTTCGGTGAATTACGGGTCGCCTCCGGAGACGGCGGCCAGCAGGCCTTCTTTGTCAATGGAGGCTTTGTCCAGGTGGTGGATGGCCGCGTTACGGTGCTCGCGGTCGAGGCCCAGGCAGTGGCTGACCTCGATGCCGAAGCTGCGAGGGCGGACCTTTCCGAGCTCGAGAGCTCGCCCCCGGAGTCGGGTTCGAGTGTCGAGGCTCGCGAGAAGTACTCTCGCGCGCTTTCCGTTGCCCGGGCCCGGCTGAAGATTTCCGAGCGTGGCTGAGCTTCTTGCAGTTGAGCGCGCCGCGGGTTCGCTCGGGACGCGCGAGGTGACGCTGTTCCGTTCGGAATGGAGCTACCCGGTCTGTTTGACGCCGTCTGACCTAACCGTGGGGCAGAAATGAGATTCTCTGAGATATACTCCGCCGAGGATTCCCCGGTAATCTCTTTCGAGGTCTTTCCTCCGAAGAGCGGCCGGGGGATGGAAAGTCTGCGGGAGGTATTGCCGAGCCTGGTCGCCCTGGGCCCTCGCTTCATGACGGTTACCTATGGCGCTATGGGGACCACGAGAATCCGCACGGTGGAGATCGCCTCGATGATCCACAATGAATTCGAGCTTGAGTGCGCCTGTCACCTGACCTGTGTCGGCGCTCACAGCGACCAGATCGACGCGCAGCTCGATCACATTCACCGCCATGGGATCGAGAACATTGTCGCCCTGCGAGGTGATCCACCCCGGGGGCAGGACAGCTTCCAGGCGGTCAAGGGAGGCTTCTCCTACGCCAACGAGCTGGTTGAGCACATACGCTCGAGGGGCGGCTTCGATATCGCCGTTGGCGGTTACCCGGAGAAACACGTCGAGGCGCCGGACATGGAGACCGATCTTTCCAATCTTGCAAGGAAGGTTGAAAGCGGAGCTGATGTCGTCATCACCCAGCTTTTTTACGACAACGAATGCTTCTTTCGGTTCCTGGAGGAGGTCCGCAAGAGAGGGATCACCTGCCCCGTGATTCCAGGCTTGTTGCCGATTCATTCCCAGGCACAGGTGGAAAAGATCGCCGGGCTCTGCGGGGCTGAGATCCCCGCCGAGTTGCAGCGTCGTCTGGAGGCGGCCGGTACCGATCCGGATGCCGCGGCCGAGGTCGGGGTGGACTGGTGCATCGAGCAGTGCTCGGGTCTCCTGGAGGCCGGTGTCGAGGGGATTCACTATTACGTGCTCAACAAGGCCCGGGTCATGGAGAAGGTCATGGCCGGTTTGCGTGCGCGGAAACTTCTTATATAAGAAGGACCCATGCGACGCTCGCCGATGGCTGTGAACACGGAGGGTTGGCTTCGGGGGGTTCACGTCAGGGCGCCGATGGGTCCGGCCAGGAAAGGCTATTGGATTGGCTGAAGGGTTGAAGTTCCCGGGCGGCCAGAGCCGCCCGGAACAGAGAAACGGTATCGAGGTTCCCAGCTCAGAGTTGTTAGAAGATTCAGCCGCGCGTTTTTCCGGCCGACAAGGCCGGGTCGCCTGAAGCTGATGATCCTTCTCCTAACTCCCGTAACAAGTACTCTTCGTGGGAGCGCCTTTCTTTAATCGCAATTGCTGTTCCGTTTGGGAGGAAATCGTCACACCGACCTAAATTGCAGTTTTAAAAGACCTTAGAGGAGCGGCGTGTTGGTTCCCGGTTTCCCTGTGATGTAAAGAGCGCTTGGCATCGTGTCCTGCCCGCCCGACCCGGGCGGAACCTGGAGAGATAGCGGCTTCCAGCTGGAGCGCGTGCAGACATTCGACCCCGTGCTGAATATAATCTTTTTCCCCGGTTTCCGCTGTTGAGGGAGCCAGCGTATTTTTTTTAGAGGTAAGAGCCTGGAAGATGAAGCAGGTTGAACTCGAAATTACTTCTGAAGCGTCGGGCTTTCTCCGCGAAGCCATCGCCCAGGCTGGCGGGAACGAGGTCTATTTCCTGGGGAAGGTGCGCTGGGACGAGTCCCAGGCGGTTGCCAGTCTTGTCGAGGTCGAGGTTTTCGCGCGCGGAAACAACGTCTCGGCGCCGGCCATTCTCGCCGGGGCCGAAAGCTGGGACCTGGCGATCCACAACCATCCGAGCGGAGACCTGCAGCCCAGCCAGGCTGACCTGGCTGTGGCTTCCGAGTTGGGCAACCGGCAGGTTGGTTTTGTCATCATCGACAATGAGGCGATGCGGAATTACCTCGTGGTCAAGCCGTTCGTCCGCGACGAGCACCAGCCAGTCGATATCGAGGAGGTGCGCGGCATTCTCGGTCCCGGGGGCGTGCTCTCGAAACGGCTTGATGGTTTTGAGAGCCGTGAGGGCCAGGTAGAGATGGCTGTCGAGGTGGCCCGCTCGCTGAACGAGAACCGGGTGGTCGCCGCGGAGGCCGGCACCGGAATTGGCAAGAGCTTCGCCTACCTGGTGCCGAGCATTCTCTGGGCGGTCAAGAACAGACAGCGGGTGATCGTCTCCACCGGCACCATCAACCTGCAGGAACAGCTGGTGTCGAAGGATCTTCCCTTTCTCGCGGAAATCCTGTCTGTCGATTTTGAGTTCGCGCTCATCAAGGGCCGCTCCAACTACGCCTGCAAGCGCAGGGTCAAGGAGGCTCCTGAGCAATTCGACCTGGTCCCGGAGGATACGGAGGACCAGGAGCTGCTTCGCGATCTCATCGAGTGGGCCAATACCTCCGGGGATGGCAGCCTCGCGGATCTCTCCTGGAAGCCGCCCCGGCAGGTCTGGGAGAAGATTCTTTCGGAGACCGACAAGTCCCTCAAGGTCAACTGCGAGTTCTACCAGGAGTGCTTCTATTACCAGGCAAGGCGGAAGGCGAGCCGCTGCCAGGTGGTGGTCGCCAACCATCATCTCTTCTTTGCCGATCTCGCGGTGAGGAGGCAGACCGGGGATTACCAGCTCGACCTGATCCTGCCGGGCTATTCCAGGGTGATCTTTGACGAGGCCCAGCATCTCGAGGATGTCGCCAGCGAGCATCTTGGCGCCCGGTTTTCCAGGCGCGGTATTCGCCAGCGCCTGGGACGGATGAGGGCCATGCGAAAGGACCGGGGCACCCTGGTGCTGTTGGCGAGAAAGCTGCGTCAGAACAGCGATCCCGTGGCCGCTGAGTCCATCGAGAAGGACTACGCTGTTCAGTTGCGCGATATCGCTATCTCAATTGATGACCAGTTTGGTGACCTGGAGGAATTGCTGAAGGCCCAGTGGCTGTCCCTGGAGGAAAGCTCCGGGGGGGGCTCGAGCCGGACGATGCGCTACGACCCCGATCCTGAGCGGTGGGATCTCTGGAATTCCATCCGGGACTACCTGCTTGGAATCCGCGGCGACCTCGAGCAGATCTGCCGCCTGAACGACAAGGCGCGCGCAACCGTCGAGAACTCGGCTGTCCACGAAGATGTTCAGAGAAGTGTCCTGCTCGAGTTGGAGAGCTTCGGTAACCGCATGGCCGCGACTCTCGCCGGTTTCTCCCGCTTCAATGATCTCAAGGATGATTCCCAGGTGCGCTGGCTCGACTACCGCGAGGCCCGGGGACGAGAGGACGGCGCAGCCCTTGGGTTCGCCGTCGCCCCGATCTCGATTGCTGACGACCTGCGCGACGCGCTCTTCGATGTGCTGGATGCCGTGGTCCTCACCTCGGCCACGCTTTCGGTTGCCGGGCGTCCTGATTTTCTCGGTGAGAGGCTGGGCTTTCTCGAGCTCCCCGCCGACCGCTTCGCCTTCAAGCAGTTTGAGTCCCCTTTCGATTTCAAGCGCCAGGCCCTGATGGTGGTTCCAACCGATCTGCCCGCCCCTGACCAGGGGGGCTACGAGGAGGGCCTGCCGGAGGTTATCTTTGGTCTGTTGAAGGCCAGCAAGGGAAGAGCCTTTGTGCTCTTCACCTCCTACGCCCTGCTTGGCAGGATGTACAAGCGTCTCGAGAAACCTCTCCTGGAGCTGGGCTTTCATCCGATGGCCCAGGGTCAGACCCAGCGCTCCGAGCTGCTCGGGAGGTTCTCCAGCAGCGACAATGGAGTTCTTTTTGGAACGGACAGCTTCTGGGAGGGAGTCGATGTCAGGGGGAGCGCGCTCGAGCAGGTCATCATCACCCGGCTGCCGTTCAGGGTGCCGACCGAACCCCTGCAGGAGGCTCGTCTCGAGGAGCTGACCGCGAAGGGAATCAACGCCTTCAAGAACTATACGATTCCCCAGGCTGTTCTTCGTTTCAAGCAGGGCTTCGGCCGCCTGGTTCGCTCG
>DODI01000338.1:0-5403 GCA_003509045.1 Planctomycetota bacterium
CCAGAGTCCTGATGGAAAGTGGACCCTTGATCACTACACCGACCACCTCATTTCACCGAATCCGCGGGATTTACAGGGGCTCGAGTGGAACGGAAGGCGCGGCAAGAAATACTCAAAAGGAGGTGGCTACAACTACAAGGGCAGCAGCTCGGGTACGGTAGGCACGGCCATGGCGCTTCTGGCTTTCTTCGGGCACGGCGAATCGCACCTCAAGGCGGGGCCCTATCGCGGGGCGATTGACAAGGGCCTGAAATGGCTGGTAAAGGCGCAGAAGAAAGATGGCGATCTGCGCGGCGGCGGCAACCTCTATATGCACGGCATCGCGGCTTTCGCACTGACCGAGGCCTATGCCTTCACCCGGGATCCCGCCCTCAAGGGGCCGGCTCAGCTCGCAATTGATTTCACGGTCAAGGCCCAGGTGCCTTCCAAGGGCGGCTGGCGCTACGTCCCCTACCCCCAATCCCAGGATGTCGACACCAGCGTCTTTGGGTGGATGATGATGGCGCTTAAGAGCGGCAAGCTCGGTGGCCTTAAGGTCGATAAGGCTTGCCTGTCGAGGGCGGCGATGTATCTCGAAGACGCACGGATGGAGGGGAAGAAGTTTGGTGAATACTCCTACCAGCCCGGCAACAGCAGAACGACCCACGCCATGACCGCCCAGGGGTTCTTCTGCCAGAAGATGCTCTCTGATACGCTCGATCTCAAAAAGGGCAGGAAGGCCGGTGAGATCAGGAAATTCGATGATGCCAGCATGAAGTACTTCATGGCGAACCTGCCCGTAGCCAAGGATATGAACGGGGTCAATTTCTACTACTGGTACTACGCCACCCACGCCCTTTTCCAGCAGGGCGGCGAGCCCTGGCGGATCTGGAATGAGCGCCTGACAGATGTACTGCTTGAGAACCAGGTCGGCAGGGAGCATGGAACCGCCTACGGAAGCTGGGATCCACGGGGCCATCGAGCAGCGCAGGCCGGGAGGCTCTATTCCACAGTGCTCAGTATTCTTTGCCTCGAGGTCTACTATCGTTACGCTCCGTTAACATCCGCCACTCTTCCCAGGGCAGGGGCTCGTACGAAGCCTCGAGAGCTGGAGGGTACT
Source organism: Planctomycetota bacterium (assembly GCA_003509045.1). Lineage (GTDB taxonomy): Bacteria > Planctomycetota > UBA8108 > UBA8108 > UBA8108 > UBA8108. Next base: position 1,100 of record DODI01000338.1, read on the forward strand.
GTGAACAAGCCGCCTCCGTATCCTCAGCGAGGTCAAAATGCGCGTCAGGAGTTTGATGGGAAATCGGTTCTTCTTCAGATCGAGGTTCTGGCAGATGGAGCAACCGGGGAGATTCGTACACTTGAAGGCATTGGTGGTGATGGAATCGACCCCAAGGTTGCCAGGGGGGTAGAGCGGTCGGTTATCAAGGCCGTCAAGAAATGGAGATGGCACCCGGGCAAGCTTGATGGCGTTGCCGTATCGGCGTTAATAAGGCACCGCGTCAAGTTTGAATTGCCTGCGTTGGATGATTAGAACGATGGAATCTCGCAATCGAGGGCAAAGAACATGAGTGAGCGTCTGCGCGGTCCGCTTTTTTTTCTAATACTGGCTGGGGCCGGGCTTCTCCCCGCCGATGACTGGCCTCAGTGGAGGGGCCCGGAGCGTGATGGTGTCTGGCGTGAGACGGGCATCGTTGAAAAACTGCCGCGAAAGCTGACCTATCTCTGGAGAACGCCGGTTGGGATGGGCTATGCCGGGCCGGCTGTAGCCGGCGGCCGGGTCTATCTGATGGACCGGGTGCTTGGCGCTGGTGCGGCGAATCCAGATAACCCCTTCAACAAGAAGCGCGTCAGCGGCAGAGAGCGGATTCTCTGTTTTGATGCGGATAGCGGCAAGCTGTTGTGGAAACATAGCTATGCATCCAATTACGCGATCAGCTATCCCTATGGTCCCAGAACTACACCGACGGTCTCCGGCGGAAAGGTCTATTGCCTTGGAGCGATGGGGGACCTCCTCTGCCTCGATGCCGGAGGTGGAAAGGTGCTCTGGTCAAAACAGTGTGTCAGGGATTTTGATGCCGAGCTCAACACCTGGGGATATAGCTCCTCTCCATTGGTGGATGGAAAGAAGCTCATCGTGCTGGTCGGGGGCAAGCCGGGCGCCTGCATTGTCGCTTTTGATAAGGACAGCGGCAAGGAGCTCTGGCGGGCGCTCGAGGATACCGATCCGGGCTACGCTTCACCGGTGATCTTCAACGCAGGGGGGACGCGCCAGCTGATCATCTGGACTCCAACGAAGCTGGCCTCTCTGAATCCGGAGACAGGCAAGGAATATTGGCGGCAGGAATTTAAGGTCAACTTCGGACTTACCATTCCTACGCCGATCTACGATCCGAAAACCAGGAGGCTGCTGGTTTCCTCCTTCTACAACGGTTCACTCATGATGGGGCTCGATCCCGCGAAGCCATCCGCTCGTCTGCTCTGGAAGGGCAAGAGCGATAGTGAGCTGCCGAAGCGGACCGATGGCCTTCATTCGATCATGTGTACTCCGGTCTTCCAGGGTGAGCATATCTATGGGATTGGGAGCTATGGAGAGCTTCGCTGTCTCGAGGCGTCATCCGGTCAGAGGCTCTGGAAGAGCATGAAAGCCACAGGGCCGGGGCGCTGGTGGAACGCCTTTATCGTTCGGCATGAGGACCGCTATTTTATCCCCAACGAGCAGGGAGAATTGATCATTGCCAGGCTGTCGAGCAAGGGGTATGAGGAACTGAGCCGAGCCCAGCTGATAGAAGGAACCCGGCCTGTGCAGAGGCGGAAGGTGGTCTGGTCTCATCCGGCCTTCGCGCAGAAGTGTGTTTTTGCACGCAACGACAAGGAGATCGTTTGCGTGAGCCTCGCCGCTTCTGCTGAAAAGTAAACGCTATTCCTCGGCTTTGCCCTGGGTGACGGGCTCCTCGACGACCGGTTTCGCGACCTTTTTCTTCCCGAAGAGGGCTCGGAGGATTCTCATCACCGGGTCGTAGAAACGGTCGGCGACGCGCTCCTTGAGCGGGATGATCGCGTTGTCGGTGATCGTGATGTTCTCGGGACAAACGTGGGTGCAGCACTTGGTGATGTTGCAGAGGCCGATGCCGTGAGCATCCTTGAGGTCTTCTAGGCGGTCTTCGGTGTCGAGGGGGTGCATGTCGAGGGCCGCCGTGTAGACCAGGAACCTCGGTCCAATGAACTCATTGGTCTTCTGGTGGTCCCTGAGCACGTGGCAGACATCCTGGCAGAGGAAACACTCGATGCATTTACGGAACTCCTGGACCCGGTCGACGTCTTCCTGCGCCACCCTCCAGGTCCCGTCTTCGGCATCCGGAGGGCGCGGTTTGAATTTCTTGATCTTCTTTTTGACTTCGAAGTTCCAGCTGACGTCAGTGACCAGGTCCTTCATGGTTGGGAAGGCCTTGATAGGTTCGACAGTCACTGGCTTCTCGATATCGATGGTGTCCATCCGGGTCATGCACATCAGTCGCGGCATTCCATTGACCTCGGCTGAGCAGGAGCCGCATTTCCCGGCCTTACAGTTCCAGCGCACGGCCAGGTCGTTGGCGGACTTGGCCTGGATCTGGTGGATCGCATCGAGGACCACCATCCCGTCTGTGATGTCGGTTTCGTAATCGCGGAACTCTCCGCCATCGACATCTCCCCGCCAGATTTTGAAGGTCGCGGTGGCCATTACCTGTTCTCCTCGATGATCTCCTGGAGCTCGGCTGGAATGTCCATGACGGGCTTCCTGTTGATCTCCATGTTCCCATCAGCCCCCTTGCTGACCACCAGCGAGGAGCTCCCCCATTCCTCGCTCTTTTCGGGGTAGTCCTCGCGGAAGTGAGCCCCCCGGCTCTCCTGCCTCTGTGCGGCGGTCCTGGCGACAGCCTCGCTCACGGTCAGGAGATTGTGCAGGTCGAGGGCCGTATGCCAGCCCGGATTGTATTCACGATTTCCGGGGGCGACGGCCTGGTCCGCTCTCTGCTTGAGCGCGGCGATTTTTTCTACGGCCTCGTCCATCTCGGCCTGCTTGCGCACAATCCCTACAAGCTCCTGCATCGTATCCTGCAGGTCGTATTGTATCTGGTAGGGGCTCTCCCCGGCGCCGCCAGCCGTTTCCTGGCGCTCGATGGGCTTGAGGGCCCACTTGATCGTGTCGGCGACAGCGCTCTCGTCGATTGACGCCACGCCGTTTTCCTTGGCAAACCCAGCCGCGGATTCACCTGCCCGCTTACCGAAGACCAGCAGGTCGGAAAGGGAGTTGCCGCCAAGCCGGTTGGCTCCGTGCATTCCTCCGGCGCATTCTCCGGCGGCAAAGAGCCCCGGTACCGTGGACATCTGGGTGTCTCCGTCGACTCGAATGCCTCCCATCGCGTAGTGGGTGGTCGGGCCGACCTCCATAGGCTCCTCGGTGATGTCCAGGTTCGCCAGCTCCTTGAACTGGTGGTACATGCTGGGAAGCTTGCGCTTGATGTGCTCCGGAGCGTTCTCCATTTTTTCTTTAATCCAGGCGATATCAAGGAAGACTCCTCCGTGGGGGCTGCCGCGGCCCTCCTTTACCTCGCGGACGATACAGCGGGCAACATGGTCGCGCGTAAGCAGCTCGGGGGGCCGGCGTGCCTCCTTGTCTCCCTGGGTGTAGATCCAACCCTCTTCCGGGTTGTCGGCTGTCTGGTTCTTGTAGGGCTCCGGAATGTCCTGGAACATGAAGCGTTCGCCTTCACTGTTGCGCAAGACCCCGCCCTCTCCTCGAACTCCCTCCGTCACCAGGATGCCGCGAACGCTTGGCGGCCAGACCATGCCGGTGGGGTGAAACTGCAGGTATTCCATGTCGATCAGGTCGGCACCGGCATCGTAGGCCAGGGAGTGACCATCTCCGGTATACTCCCAGCTGTTGCTGGTGATCTTGTAGGCGCGTCCGTAGCCGCCCGTAGCCAGCACGACGGCCTTGGCGTTGAACAGGCGGAACTTGCCGCGCTCGCGGTCGTAGCCGAAGGCTCCCGCGACCCTGTCACCATCCTTGACGAGCCGGATGATGGTGCATTCCATGTGCACATCGATGCCCTGGTGGATTCCATGGTCCTGGAGCGTGCGAATCATCTCGAGACCGGTTCGGTCTCCGACGTGCGCCAGGCGGGGATATTTGTGTCCGCCGAAGTTTCTCTGCAGGATCTTCTGGTCGTCGGTCCGGTCGAAGACGGCTCCCCAGGCCTCGAGCTCGCGGACCCTGTCGGGGGCCTCCCTCGCATGGAGCTCGGCCATTCGGTAGTTGTTGACGTATTGCCCGCCTCGCATGGTGTCAGCGAAGTGGGTTTTCCAGTCGTCGCGCCCATCCACGTTGGACAGAGCCGCGGCGATTCCTCCCTCGGCCATAACGGTGTGGGCCTTGCCGAGCAGCGATTTGCAGACAAGGCCTACACTGGCTCCGCATGCGGATGCTTCGATGGAGGCTCTGAGCCCCGCGCCTCCGGCGCCAATGACGAGAACGTCGTAATCAAATGTTTTGTAGGAATC
>DODI01000350.1:0-593 GCA_003509045.1 Planctomycetota bacterium
ATGGCTCAGTCCCGCCAACCTGGAGTATGCCGTGGTGCTCGAGGGCGAGGAGAGCCGGCTCCTTCCAGTCGATGGAGAGGACCGGGCGCCGGCCAGACTCTTTGGCTCCGACAGGTTGAATCACCACCTGTATCTTGGCGATGCCGAGTGGGACGAGCTTCGGCGCTACAGCGCCGAGCTCGTGCTCGAATGGCCCGGCATGCCTGGGGCTCTTCTCGAGGGTGAGTGGGAATATTCAAGCGGCACGGGCTGGCGCCTGTTGCCGGTCGATTTCAGCCAGACCGTCAATGTCGCCGGTGATCCACTGGTCCGGATGCGTATTCACGGTCCTCTTCCTGACATGACCAGCCGTGAGCTCGAAGGATTCGAGGCGCCCTGGATCCGGCTGCGCCTGCCGGCAGGGACTTCGGTTTCGATGACGACACCGACGCTGGTCTATTCATTGATAAGGGATAGGAAATCGAAACAGAAGAGAGCGCTGGGCAGGCCTCCGGAACGGATCTTTCTGCGTTCGGGGAACTCCTGGCAGGATCACTCGTTCATCCCGGCTGGAGGCCTTGAGCTTGCCGGTCTGGCGAGCCACTCCCGGCCGG
>DODI01000350.1:889-6063 GCA_003509045.1 Planctomycetota bacterium
ATGAGCTCGCCGGCCTGGCGAGCCACTCCCGGCCGGCGGTCTACCTCGGCTGGGATCGTCCGGAAGCCGCCAGCCTCTACTGGCAGGCGGCGGGAGGGGCGGTCGGGTCCGCGGCAGAGCAGCCCCGGCTGGAGTGGGAATTTTCAATAGAGGATTCTTTCCGCCAGTTGGCGGTGGTCGATGGGACCGAGGCGTTTACTCGCAGCGGAACAATCTCCTGGGAAGGGCCGGGCGCCTGGCAGCGCCGACGGCTCTTCGGTCGTGAGCTCTACTGGGTACGGGCTAGCTGGGCGGGAGGATTGTACCAGGCGCCGGTTTCCGTTGAAGGCCTGGTGCCCTGCGGGGTTGAGGTCATCGAGGGGCATACGGTCGGCCAGCAGCCAGCGATGCTTCATTTCAGCGAGTCGGCGGCGGTGCTGCCGCCCCATCCGGAAGGTGATTTTGAGCCCTTCGCAGGCCTCAGCCTTTTACTCTCGTCCAGTGGAGGTCGAACTGCATGGAAGACGCTGCGGGCGCAGTCCGGCTCCGGAGTTCCGGAGCCGGACCGTTTCCGCCTGAGAAGGAGAGCCGATGGCGGCGTCGAGGTCGTGGTCGGTGAAGAGCTCCAGGGTCAGGTGAAGGCCAGGATCGAGGGGCTGCGCGCTGGCATCGGCCGGGCTGGAGGAAATATTGGCGGCCGCCTCGATGTGCTTGAATATGAAGCGGCGGGTCTCGATAGCATTTCCCACCCGGTTGCGATTCTGGGCGGTTGCGGAACTGAATCCGCGGCAAGTTTCCAGCGTCGCCTCGCCGCGGAGAGCTCGATCGGTCCCGCGGTGGTGAGCGGAGCCGATTATCGAGATCTCCTGCGGGCCCTCGATCCCAGGCTCTCCCGCATCGAGGTGGTGCCCCATCCGCTTCGTCCTGCCGAGGTCTGGGTTGTCGTTTGGGGAGCGGGTTGCGAACATCCCGGTGCCCAGCGTCTGAGGAAGCTCGAACGCTGTCTGCAGCAGCGGGCGCCCCTGGGTACAATAGTCCATGTCGTCGAGCCGCTCAGGCTTCCCTTCACCCTGGTCCTGGGCCTGTCCGGCGGAGAATTGTCTCGTGGGCAGGAGGATGAGCTGGCGGCTTCGCTGTCGGAAGTTCTTGAGAAAGACCTCGATCCACTGACCGGGGGATCCTCCGGTGACGGCGCAGCTCTGGTTGCGGAGCTCTCGGTGGGCGATTTCCAGGCCCGGGCCGCGGCGGCGGTCTCCGGGGCAGATGTCACCGCCGAATTGGCCTTGCGGATCGAGTCAACCCTCGCCGACGGAGCCTCCCTGGAGCTTCCAATCGGTCTTCCCGTGCTTGACTCGGTTACCATTGAGATGCGCCTGGCTGAGAAGCCGGTCGTTGTGAAAGCGGGGGGCATCCGATGATCCAACGGCTGGAGACCGGGCGCCTGCAGTTGAGGGAGCAGCTCTCCCCTGCGTACCATCGAGCCGGCGGAGAGCCCCTCGAGCTTTGTCTGCGGACCGCACAGAGCCTGGTTGATGAGCTGGGGGCACTGCTCGGCGGCGAAGGAATGGAAGATGAGCGGTATCGGAAGGTCCTCGATGAGGCCTCCAGGCTGACAGGCGCCTCGGGAGGAGGGGCCGTTACAGTCCCCGGATTGGTTTCCTTTCTTTCGCGAAGCCTGCCCGGGGTAGAGGTCTGGCCGGGAGTCGGACTCGCCAGGGTTGCCAGTCGAAGGGTGAGATTCAAGGGGCCCGCGCCGAGGGGAGGCCTCGTTCTCGCCTGGCCCCGGTCCCGGCTCGGAGAGAGACCGTCGTGCGAGCCTCTCGCCTCGGCGCTCCTTCCTCCCGGGGTGCAGGCCCAGGCGGTGATCCTCGACCAGGAACTTGAGACCGCCGCGCCCCTCGTGGGGCAGGTTCTCAAGGCCGAGCTTTTCTGGGAGGGGCGAGGGTGATGAGGTTGACGGGTTGATGGGGAAACCCGCCCCGGAGAGCTGCTCTCCGGGCCGAGTTTCTGTTCATCAGAGATAAGCGGAGCTGTCTAATTCACCCTGCCTGGCTGGGAGCAGGAAGGATTGGCCTCTTCGCAGCCGAGGCCAAAGCTGGGTATTCCAGGCTCAAAGGTTTCGCAGGTTGGATTCGGTCCATCCCAGTTTACTGGAGGTGTTCCTCCGAGGAAGAGGAACTGCAACAGCTGGACCGAATCGGTCAGCATTGCGCGCCCGTCTCCATCTGTATCACAGGCGGCCAGACAGTTCGGGACCTCTCCACCGGTAAAGAGGAAATTCAGCAGGTAGACGGCATCGGAAAGCTGCGGGTTGGTATTTCCGTTTCTGCAAATGGAGCGGACAAAGTAAATCGGGCCGACAGGTCCTCCCGTGTCGCAGACATCACCCAGTCCATCTTCATCTTCATCTGCCTGGTCGGGGTTGGCGGCAGCGATGCAATTGTCGCATTCATCGCCGACCCCATCTCCATCATCGTCCTCCTGGGCGGAATTGGAATTATCGGGACAATTATCAGCATTGTCGAGCACGCCGTCCTCATCGGAGTCGATCGCTTCGGTGCAGAGGATCCTTTCGGATCCGTAGCAGCCGTTTTCCATATAGCTGAAGAACTGGAGGACCACCCGGTCTCCGGAGGCCGTCCCTTCGATCGTAGCCTCCTCGACCCTTTGTCCCGTGACGCTCTGGACGTAGACGGGCTCCAGTTCTCCTGCCGGAAGCAGGTAGACGTCAAGGGAGTAGTAGGGGACATCGTTGGTCCAGTTGGCGGTGGTTCTTCCTCCATCTGCAGGATCGAAAGAGCACGTGGCATCTCCTGCGATCGGGTTGGTATAGGGTGACTCTGGAAGAACGGTGATCGCAAGTTCGGTGAATTCGCTGGCTCCATCCGGATCCGAGCAAATACCCTGTATTCCGATTGAAAAGGCGCCCATCGGAAAACCTGTGATGTTTACGGCCGTGGGGTTGGCTCCAAGGGCCTCATCGAATGGGAAGGTGACCGGCGCCGCCCCGAGAATCGTATCATCTACCCGAATGTTGATGCCTACAGCGTAGGTGGCTTCCATGCCGATCCAGTCGGCGCGGAGCTCTCCAAGTCCGGCAGCTCCGCCATAGTTGGTCTGGCACACATCGAGGGCTGCGACGGGGTTGCATTGGTCAGCACAGGTTAGAACGCAGCAAGGACCCTCGGTCGTGCAGCCGAGATAGAAAATGTTGTCGGTGGCATCAGGCGGCGTCCAGGACCCCTGCAGGTTGATGCAGTACTCCCCCGATTCCAGGCCTCCGAAAATGATGCCGGGAGGAAGGGTCTGGGCGACCATGGCATCGTTGAGAAATACCAGGTAGGTCGAAGCGCCTGCGTTGGCTCCGAAGCTTACGGCCATTTCGCAGTTACCGTCCTCACCGATCTCACGCTGGGCGCATTGGATATTGTTGATGTCGACAGGGTTGTCGGGAAAAGGAGGTGCGTCATAGACTATAAGAGTGAGCTCTTCAAGAGTGCCGTTGTTGAGCTCCTCGATCCGGATGACATATTCGCCGGCTTCAAGGCCGACCAGGTTGAGACCGTTGACGTCGGGGCCTGTCCCATCATCGAGTATATCCTGGAGGATGCCTGCTATTGGGTCGCCGAATTGTTCATCATCTACGAATATCAGGACACCTTCGGAATTCGCAGGACTCGTTTCAGTCCAGCGCAGGCCGATGACATTGCAGGGTTCACCGCCGCAATCCTCTCTGAAGAGCACCGCCTCGGCATCTTCGCAGGAGGAGCCCGAATAGTAGAATTGCACGGCGGAAAGCTCAGACACGTCCGCGCCGCCGCCATCTCCTCTCCCTTCCTCCATAGCGAGAAAGACCTTGCGCTGTTTAGCGGTAAGGGCAGTCAAGGTGAGAGATGGACTCCGGGCAAGCACCCTCGGGCCGGGAGGCACAAGGCGATATCTGGTTGATGGGGCGAGCTGTTGAAAGCCGAAGCCCGCCGCTGTTCGGTCCTGGGCTCCCAGGAAAGAGCCCGTCACGCAGAAAAGGAACGCAAAAGTCAGAATAGAAAAAAGCAAAAGATGGTGTCCAACCCTCATGCCTGACTCCTATCTATAAAAAATCCCACATGGTTGCCCGAAGGAAGCGCAGCTACGCTTTTGCGTTGAAGAACCCTACCTGCCCCATAAATGGCGTACGCTTCTGGCACCCGATCAAGAGTCCTTCTAATCCGAGAATACCACCGGGTGAGTGAGATGGAAGGGCTATAAATATCAGCTTTTCGAGAGCGTGTCGATCTGCCTGCGAATACTCTCGGCCTCCGGGCCGCTGTTCAGGCCGTTTTCAAGGATCCTTGCGGTCAGCCCCCAGACCTCGTACCCGTCGAGCCTGAAGGTCAGGAGATCTCTTTTTTCTCCGCCAGCATCGGTCCAGGTTCCCCTCTCCTGGAAGAGTCCTGGTGCGATCATGCTGACAGGCAGGTAGAGGACGTGTTCGACCTCGGCGGGATTAGGTCGAATCTCGGGCGGATTGTGAATCCACCCGACAAAGGGTTTTACCTCGTGTTTGAAACCGGTTTCCTGCCACTGCAGCTCTGAAATGATCTCAACTGAATGGGCCGGGATTCCGAGCTCCTCGTCAGCTTCTCGGAGCGCGCAGTCGAGAAGGCTTGCATCATCGATCTCAAGCGCTCCACCCGGAAGGCAAACCTGGCCCGAGTAGGGGTCCGTCTCGCGCTCAGGGCGCTTCATCAGCAGGATCCGCGGGCCGTCGTCATGAGCCAGGATGGGAAGGAGAACAGCGAACCTTCGGGAGCTCATGGCTGATCCACGGGAAAGTACGCGGCGCCGGCAGGGGATGCCTCAGATCGAGAAGGAGCTTCCACAGCCGCAGGTTCCGCTGGCGTTGGGGTTGTTGAAGACAAAGCCCTTGCCCATGAGGTTGTCCTGGAAGTCAACCTCGACCGCCTCGAGGTAGAGGCCGCTTTTCTCATCGATGACGAGCTTGACCCCATCGATGTCCATAATCTTGTCCTGCTCGGAGATGTTCTCGTCAAAGCCCATCTTGTAGGTGAATCCGGAGCAACCGCCGCCAACGACCATGAGCCTCAAGCCGGCTTCTTCGCTGAGGTTGTTGGCCTCGACCTCCTTGGCCAGGAGGGTCTTGAGTTGGGTTGTCGCAACTTCGGTCAGTGTGATATCCATATTTTCGCCTCTTT
>DODI01000189.1:0-3193 GCA_003509045.1 Planctomycetota bacterium
AATTGTTATGGCCGATCCTGATATGGCTGGGGTCGTATTTCTCAACCACCCCGGGATCTTCAAGGGAAAGGTCAAATGCCCGGGTCGCGCCACCAAGGAGCATGGAGATGGCCTGGGCCGAGAACTTGTCCACTGCGCTCAAGGCCCTGCTGCTGTCAACCTGGCGCCGCAAGGTATCAATCGACTCAAGAAGCCTGCGGCGATTCCCGAAAGTCTCCTGGGGCAGATTGAGTGTCATGTTCGCTACACCCGGACCTTTTCGCTGGTCACTGTTCTTTCCGATGGTCTTTCCGGCCGCCTCCGCGCCCCAGCCTACCTGCCGGGGAAAGGGTCCGTAGGAATCCCCCAGAGAGCCCGCCCAGGATCCCTTGTTAAAGCGATGGAACTCCTTGGTGTACTGGCGGTCGACCTCAACCTCGTTCAGGGTGATGTAGGTGGGCAGCCCGGTATCAGGATGGTTCGTTCCACGCAACCGCGAATAGCAGGAGCCGACGCTGTGGCCGGTCGCACGGTTACCGACAGGATCAGTACCCCCGGAGAGTACATGAATATGAGCCTTCTCATGGTCTCCCACCTTGTGGGCATGAGAGCGAATGACAGCCAGCTTGTCAGCCATGGCCGCCAGCTTCGGGAAGCTGCCACCGAAGGTTATACCGGGGAGTTTTGTCTTCACCTCGCCGTTGACGCTGCGATATTCCATCGGGGCGTCCATCTTCGGATCAAAGGTCTCGATTTGGCTGGCGCCGCCTGAGAGGTAAAGCAGCACGACCGACTTGTCGCGGACAAAGCCCTGCCCTGAAGAGCCCTCCTTGGCCGCAAGCAGGTCCGGAAGCGTCAGCCCACCGAGCCCGAGACTTCCCACCCTCAGAAAATCGCGGCGGCTCAAGCCCGAACAATCCCTGTTTCCCCCTGCCTGGACAAAATCGAGCACTGCTTCGTATTCTCCTCTACAGTCGGCAACGCGGACGCATGAGATTCCCTGTGTAGAAACACGCAGATCTCATATCGCTATTTTAGTTTATCCTGGATAGACAGCCAATAGTTTGCCATCGGATCTTCTGACAGCCCAAACGTCCCCGGCAGGCCTAAGCGCAACAATATAAGGACTTAGAAAAAGACGCGCCCTTTTACCTGGCCCGGATCTTCACAAAAAGAACCTTGTTGCGCTGCCCCTTCCGTTTTCCCAGCCGCAAAAGACCTTCGCCGCAGGTAACCCAGCTCTCCTGATCGCTGATGCGGCAGATTCCTGAATTCCCCAGGGTAGCCTGGTTTTCCGGAATCAGGACACGTTCTGTCTTCCGGATGACCCGGAGAGTACCCGGATCGACCTGCCCGATGAAAAGCGGTGCCCGGTGTCGAAACATGTGGTCGTTGCCGGCGCCCCTGCGGGTATATACAAGGAAAAGTCCACCGCCAACCACCACCCAGTGCTGCTGCGTGTTGTAGCTTCCAAGCGGCTTGCCATCATCAAAGCGCCACTCGCGAACCGCCTCAAAATGGAGCCCATCCTTGCCCCGCGTGACATAGCCGGAATGGTCAGCCCGTAAGGTCAGGAAATACTCCGCGCCAAATCGAACAAGGGATGGCTCATAAAGACCCCGGCCCCGGGGAACGCTCAGCTCGGACCCGTGTCCCTTGTAGGTAAGCGCCTTGCCATCAAACGCGCAGCGTGCCACCACGCTGGTGAAATTATACTTTTTGGGATCCCGCCAGTAACGAACCGGCAACAGGACATCGCCGCCGGGAAGATCCACTCGCTGGGTGTTGCCGGCGTTCGCGCCGGTGATCCGATTACCTCCATGGTCTTTTTCGGGCATACCCAGGAATCGAAGGGGCCCCCAGGCCCCCGTCTTCGGATCCATCACGGCGTAGGACACCCTCTCCCTCAATGCGACCTCGCGCTTCCCGCCAGCGAAATTAAAGGTCTTCCCTGTCGCCAGGATCCGACCGCTCTTTGAATGCCAGGTCGGCCAGAAATCGCCGGGCGCGACCTCGTAACCGTCGGCCTGTTTCGTGCGCCTGAGGGACGTGATTATGGCGGGACGGCTCCAGGTCCTGCCAGCATCAAGGCTGGTCGACTGGTAGATGTCGTGGAAGTCGTGGGACTTGCCCTTCCCCGTCTCTGACAAGGTCGTAACCCACCGCGGCTTCGGCCCGGGCACATAAGCCGTCCGTGCCTGCCACCAGTCCCACTTCGCAGAACCCCCTATGGAACCCAGGCTCTCAAGCTCTAGCCGCACCGACTCTACCCGGCCCTGCCCCACGCCTTGGCCTGTGCAGATGCCCAGCGCCAAAACACTGGAAAGTAGACATCGGTTTAAATGTCTGCGAAACGGAAAGCCCCTGGCCAAATTACGACTCCTTGCAGAAAGACTCCATGGCCCTGGCCAGCCCGTATTGAATACAGGCCGGCGGCTAATTTCAGAGGGAACTCCGGCCTGCGCCTGGATAAGGAAAACCGGGAGAACGATTACTTCTTCAAGTTCGCAAGCTTCTTGCGCACGAGAGCAGACTGCTCATCGGTGAGAACCTGCCAGCAGGCGAGGCCGTTACCGACCAGCTCCCATTCGTCAAATTCCCAGACAACCTTCTTGTCGCGGGTGATCTCGAAAATCTGGGGGTTCTTATCGCCAGCGTGACAATTGCCGACAATACGATTGCCGTTCTCAAGCTCCTGGAGGCAGGTCATCCAGCCCAGGCCGATCTCCGTGCCGGGCACCTTGCCCTTGACCTCCCAGACGACCTTCTTCTCGGGCGACACCTCGACCACGCTATGACCGCTGCCGGAGGCGATCAGGGTGTTACCGTTTTTCAATCGGATAGCCCCGTAGACACGGGTCTTGATGAGGTAATCCCAGACAACCTCTCCCTTGCTGTTGTACTCGGTCACAACACCGGGGTTCTCGGAACAGACCAGGAGGTTGCCATCGGAAGTATGACGCGCCCAACGGGTACTCCGCGTCCCCCCGGCCTTGAGTGGGAACTCTTTGATGAGTTTTCGATCCTTGTCCACCTCGATCACACGCCCCACGCCGCTCTCCACGATCATGGTGTTGCCGTTGGGGAGCCTGGCGAATGCGTGGACATCGACGCGCTTGCCCTTATTACCGTTCATGGAGGCCGAATCGTAGGTCCACACCACCTTCTGATCGAGGGTGATCTCCTTCAGCGTGGTCCAGGTGTCGTGAAAGAG
>DODI01000189.1:3514-3856 GCA_003509045.1 Planctomycetota bacterium
GTCGTGAAAGAGAATGTTGCCGTTAGACAGAAAGTGCACATCGTGATGCCCGGTATGGCCGCGGCGCGGACCAGCGGTCTTGTGGGACCAAACCACAGCTCCCTTCGCGTCCGTGATGGCGAGGATATTCTTTCCATAGGAAGCGCCAACGAGCACAAGGCGCTCAGCCTGGGCGTTAAGGGTAAACAGCAAAGTGACAAGAACGGCAAGCAGGCGAAGTGGACATTTCATGTTGATTCCAGATCCTCCAAATGGGGTTAACCCGCGCATCATAGACCAACAGCGGGAATAGAGGCAAGCGGACTCGCCTAACCGCCGGGGTAAAAAAACATCAGCCCTCCT
>DODI01000446.1:0-5092 GCA_003509045.1 Planctomycetota bacterium
CAGAAGTATGATAGTATCAGTAAGCCTTGGCGTATAGCTTTCATCGGTTTCCAGGTTAATCGAGTCAGCGCAGAAGGAATACGAAAAGCTCACCACCACCCGTACGCGCCAGCTCGATAGCCCCTCAATAAGATCGGCGGGCTCCGATCGCAACAGGAAGACGAGCTGGAGCTTCTCTCTGAAGATTCACTCGAGCCCTGAGCAACCCGGACCCGATGAAAAAAACCGCCTTCCTTCTCTTTACCCTGAGCTGCTGCGCCCTCAGCGCGAAGCCCAGCCAACCCAACATCGTCTTCATCCTCGCCGACGACCTCGGCTACGGTGACGTGGCCTGCTACAACCCCGAATCGAAGATCCCTACCCCCAACATCGACCGCCTGGCGCGTGAGGGAATGCTCTTCACCGATGCCCACAGCCCCTCTACGGTGTGCACCCCCACGCGCTACAGCGTGCTGACAGGACGCATGGCCTTCCGCACCGGGATGCGCGGGGTGTTCACCGGCGCCGGCGGCCCCTGCATGATCGAGAAGCCGCGTCTGACCATCGGCGGCATGCTCCAGGAGAAGGGCTATACCACGGCGCTCTTCGGAAAGTGGCATGTCGGCATGACCTTCTTCGACAAGGAGGGCAAGGCGATCAACAAGAACGGCCTCGATGCGGTGAAGCGCATTGACTATTCCCGGGCGATCCCCGACGCCCCGATCCATCGCGGCTTCGATCATTTCTTCGGCAGCGTCTGCTGCCCCACCACCGACTGGCTCTACGCCTTTATCGATGGAGACCGCATCCCGGTACCGCCTACGAAGATCATCAACCGAGGGCCGCTGCCCAAGCACCCCTACTCGCGCGACAACCGCCCGGGCATGATCGCTCCGGGCTACGAGATGGAGGAGATCGACCTCCAGTTCCTCGAAAAGAGCCTCCAGTTCATCGAGAACCACGCGAAAAAATCCCCGAAGAAGCCCTTCTTCCTCTTTCACTCGACCCAGGCCGCGCACCTGCCCTCGTTCCCCGCGGACGCCTTCAAGGGCAAGACCGAGGCCGGACCGCATGGAGATTTCATCTTCGAGCTCGACCATGTCGTCGGGGAATTGCTCAAGGCCCTCGAAAAACACGGCCTCGCCGACAACACGCTGGTGATGTTCTCGAGCGACAACGGCCCCGAGGTGCCAACGGTCCTGTCGATGCGCCACGATCACAAACACGATGGCGCCCGCCCGTGGCGCGGCGTCAAGCGCGACAATTGGGAAGGCGGCCACCGTGTTCCCTTCATCGCCCGCTGGCCGGGGGAGATCAAGCCCGGCTCCACCTCGAAGCAGACGATCTGCCTGACCCACCTCGTTGCTACCTGCGCGGCGATCGTAGGAACAAAACTCCCCAATGATGGAGCCGAGGACAGCTACGATTTCTTGCCCGCTCTGCTTGGAACCGATGGCGGCAAGCCGGTTCGCAAGTACACCCTCCACCAGACCATCAGCCTGGCGCTGGCGATCCGCCGAGGCCCGTGGAAGTACCTCGACCACAAGGGCTCAGGCGGCAACAACTACGGTCGCGGAGGGCGCTGGGGCATGAAGCAGTACGCCCTGGTCGAAAAAACCCCAAAGGCCCCCGCCCAGCTCTACAACCTCGACACCGACCCCGGAGAGACCACCAACCTCTACTTCAAAAATCCCGAGATCGTCAAGGAGTTGAAGAGCAAGCTCGACGAATACAAGAGGTCCGGACGCAGCACACCGGAGAGGAAATGAGGTCATAGGAGAGTGCCAACGCCTGGAATGACCGGCAAGAATTTGCGCAACTCCGGTTGCTTTGAAATGTTTACGCTACCGGGCCCTGTTAGATGCTGTAACCGTGGAACACTGGTTTTTCCCGGGAGAAACAAATGAAAACATTCTTCGGCAGCCTGGCAGTACTCCTGCTCGTAACAACATTCGCCCCTGCGCAGGACAGTACGGTCAAAGCGGTTCTCGATCGCTACGCGGGCTTTCGCCCGGCGACGAAGGATCTCGCCATGTACCGGATCGACTGGGCGCCATCGCTGGAGGAGGCGCAGAAGAGAGCTCGACGCGAAAAACGGCCAGTATTTCTCGTCATCATCCACGCTCAATACGGAGACCTGGCATCGGGCCACTGCTGAGCTACGGCCACGCAGGTCCGTGGGACCTCGCTCATTGATCCGGAGGTCGTGCGAACTCTCCGGCCCTTCATCGCTGCTTCCTGGCATGGCCACCGGGATGACCCCACCCTTCCGAAACCCGTCCAGGAAGTCTGGCGCCGGAAATTCAGCAACCGGCAGGCCAGGAACAAGCAGAGCAACGTCGATCTCGCCGTCCTCGACTCCAGCGGCAAGCTCGTTCACTGGTTCGACGGCTTCCGCCGCATTGAACCCCAAGGGTTCAGAGGCGGCCAGAAACGTGAATCTCTCGGCAGCTACACGGTGCGAGAATTACAGATAGCCCTCCTTGGACTCGACCCTGCCGAGATCCGGGAAAAGAAACACCCGCTGGTGCTTCCCGATGTTGAAGAACCCGGTGTCCGTGTCTTTGTCCAGCTCCTCGATGACCGCATGAGAGCCTACCGCGCTCCGGTCGTCGAAGCGGTCGCCCTCGAAAAAGCTGACTGGAAGACGCTCGAGTACCCGCGTAAAAAACGGAGCGTCGATGCAGGGGACCTGAAAAAGTGGCTGGCGCAGGTCTATCCGCCCGGTGTGATGGAGCGAACCAGCCAGCAGACCAAAATGGTCTACCAGATCAGCAAGGTTGAGGGAGAGCTGACACTCGAGGCCGCCGGCTCAAACGGGAAAACACGCTATGCCATCCTCAGCGGACAGGTGAAACTGACCGACGAGGGCCCCGGCGACTTCAGCTACGAGGGCAAACTCGAGATCGTGCTGACCTACGGAAGTACCCGGGCGAAGGTGCTCTCGCTCAAGGGAGTCTTCGACGGGATCTACCCGCGCTACAGCCGTGTGCAGGAGCGGGTGCGAAAAATTCCGCTACGCGCCGCCTTTGAATCACTGCCGCTGGCTTCTGCTGATTCCACCGCTGAAAACAGCAGACTGTAAAACCCTGCCCGAAATCAGGGCCGGTGTTTTTTGATGAAGGACTCCTCCAGGGCGCCGGTGTGGGCCTTCTCGGGGAAGTCATAATCGTGCGGCAGGACCAGGCCCGTTGATTGGGAAGATCCAGGAATGAGCTTTTGCTCCATCATGCGCGCGCGCCGCTTCTGCCCGAGCTCAGTATCCAGCCTGGAAAAATTGCCTAGGGCGAGCTTCCTGCGAACCGGATCTTTCGGATCCGGAGAGATTTTCTCAAGGAAGGGACGGTAGCGCCTGAGCTCCTTTGCCAGGTTTTCGCTGCTGCCTACGACATCAGATCCGAGCATGAAATTATCCGGATGGGAGCGAACCAGGGCTACCCAGGCGTCGAGATCCTTGAGAATATAGTCCTCGAAGACGACCCAGGAGAGGTCGATGCAGACCTGGCTGCCGAATTGATCGAGCACAGCATCTATCCAATGAGGCAGATTCTCAACAACAACCCGCCGGCTGATACCAGCGTGGCACCAGATAAACTTCGTATCCGGGCAATAGCTGAAGAGATCAACCAGCTCATCCAGATAGACCGGCTCTTTCACTTCCGATGAGCTGCGCGAAACCGGCGCGATATTGTGGTGGATGCTTACGGGAAGGTCTACTTCACCAGCAAAACGGCAGATCCTCTTCAGAGCCGGATGGTTCCCTCGCGGGCGGTCTCCGCTTGTCAGGTTGGTCAGGTCATCATGGCGTGACATCACCTCGCCGATCCCCTTCCAGACACCGGGGAACTCCTTGATCCTCTTGACCACCAGGTCCACAGCCCCGAGATCGGTACCATCAAAACCACAGATGAAAGGAGCCAGCGAATCAAGCCTTGCGAGGGCCACGGCATCCGCGGCAAATTTCACCCTGTATTCGAGGAAGGCCGCGCCGATGAGATAATCAGTATCCCTCGCCCGCACCACCCGCGAGCTCGAGTCCAGGTAGTAGCGCGGCCTGGCGAACGGCTCGTTCTCTGACCACTTTTTCAGAAAGGGCATCCCCGAGACCATTGCGTGATCGACTCCCGCTGAATCCATATCCCGAAACAGCAGAGTCAGACGGCGCCATTGCTCACCAAAGGGAAGAGCCAGGTAGCGTACGGCCTTGCTCCCCCTGATCTCACCCCGCTCGCCGATCCCCTTGAAGTATCCATCGGAGTTATCAAAGGCGCCGTTCTGCAGAAAATCGATAAGGTGAACATGCGCATCTGAAAAGCGATCCGGGCTTGTTGCCGTATCTTCCGCCTCCGCTGGAGCCCGGGGCGGTCGTGCCGGTACACCGGTCGGGTTCTTCGTTAACGACAGCGCACAACCCGCGACACACGTCGCAAGGAGCAGAGCGGCAATATACCTGGAAAAAACCATCTCGCTATTTCAGTCCCTTCAGTCCGATTGCCCGGGTAAGCCGGGACCACTTATTTAATCTGATGGAGAACACAGGGTCAACAGGGGCAGAACTCAAACCCGGCAAATGAACTTGTCAAGAAAGCGCACGGCAGGTGAAAATCCCCATACAAAATAAAAGCACCTGCCAGAGGTCTCATCGCCAGCCATGAAAACAACAGCCTGCTTCCTGCTTCTCACACTCTGCACGATCAGCACCCGGGCCGTCGACGGCTGGCCGGCCGGAGTCCGCGAGGTCCGCTATCCAAGCACCGCTGACAAGACCGAGCAGCCCGCCCTCTTTTACTCACCTGCCGCGAAAGAACCCCGTCCGCTTCTGGTCGGCCTCCACACCTGGAGCAGCGACTATAAAAACGGCTACGACATTCCCTACGCGAAGTGGTGTGTCGAGCAGGGCTGGGTTTTCATCCACCCGAACTTCCGCGGACCCAACCGGCGGCCGGAGGCCTGCGGTTCGGAGCTGATGGTGGAGGACATATCGAGCGCGGTGGAATGGGCCGCGAAGCAGGCCGCTGTTGACCGCGACCGCATCTACCTCGTCGGCACCTCCGGCGGAGGACACGCCGCCCTGCTCCTGGCCGGAAGGCTGCCCGGGCTCTGGGCCGGGGTG
>DODI01000249.1:0-7128 GCA_003509045.1 Planctomycetota bacterium
AGGAGCCTCCTTCTCGGGGGCGGGCGCTGCTTCAGCGGAACCGGCGTCTGCGGACTCGGCCGGTTCTTCTGCTGGTGACTTGTTTTCCTCAGCCAAAATAAACTCCTTCAGAACTTCAGGCCGGCTTCCCTGGCTCCGTCAGCCAGTGCCTTCACACGACCATGAAATTTGTATCCGTTGCGATCAAATTGAATGTTTGCGACTCCCAGCTGCTGAGCTTTCTCAGCAATGTCAGCTCCGACCGCGGCAGCCGCCGCGCAATTAGAGCTGGAGCCTTCAAGCTTACCTTTGAGGTCCTTGAGGCTCGTCGAAGAAGAAGCAAGGGTCTTGCCCTGGCTATCATCGACCAGCTGGCAATAGATATTCTTGTGGCTACGGCAGACGGTGAGCCGCGGCTTCTCGGCCGTACCATAAACATTGGTACGAATGCTTCTACACCGCCGAAGACGCCTTACCAGTTTTTCTTTACAGTCTTTTGTTGAACTCATTATTCAAAAACAGCCTTAGTCGCCAGAGGTGAAGGCCTTGCCCGCCTTGAGCTTGACCTGCTCATTTTCATACCGAATACCCTTGCCCTTATACGGTTCAGGAGGCCGAACCCTCCTAACCACAGCGGCAAACTCTCCAACCAGTTGTTTATCTACTCCAGTGATCGTAATGCTGGTGGGCGAAGGCGCCTCCAGCTCGAGTCCCTGAGGAATCGCCATCTCCACAGGATGGCAGAAACCGATCTGCAAAACGAGCTTCTTGCCCTGGATCTGCGCGTTGTAGCCGACTCCAATGATCTCGAGCTTGCGAGTGAACCCCTCGGAAACTCCCTGGACCATATTCGCCAGAAGCGACCGCGCCGTTCCATGATAGGAGCGGGAAAAGGCTTCATCATCTGAACGAGTAACGACCACCTGGTCATCTTCGACAGCGATAGAGACCTCGGCACGGAAATCGAAATCGAGCTTCCCCTTGGGGCCCTCGACAGCGATACGCGTACCGCCCTCAACGCTGCTGGAGTTCACCTTGACCCCTGAAACAATCGATATGGGTTTTTTTCCGATCCTGGACACGATCCTGATTCCTTTGAGTCACATTTCCCGAAACTGGCTGCCCCGCCGAGGGCGGCCGAACTGTCCGGTCATACTTTATTTTTTCAAAGCGGAAGCAACAGAGGGCAGCCCCCCTCTCACCACACCTCACACAACACTTCACCGCCAATACCGAGCTTCTTGGCTTCCTGTCCCGACATAACTCCCTGGGAGGTCGACACCACGGCGATACCGAGCCCATTGAGCACGTCAGGGATCTTCTTGGAAGACATGAATACTCGCCTTCCCGGACTGGAGACCCGCTGAATATGCTGGATCACTTTCTCACCATCCGGTCCGAACTTGAGCTGGATATCCAGAGTCCCCCGACTTCCATCCATCTGGGGGTCATAGTCCACGATGTAACCCTGCTCCTTAAGAATCTTCAGGATGCTCTTCTTGAGCTCTGAATACGGGGCCTTGACCTTGCGGGAACCGATCGCATTCGCATTGCGAATACGAGTCAGAAGATCCGCGATCGGGTCAGTCATGCTCATCGTGCTACTTACCTCTTTTAACCTAAATACCTACCCTGGAAAAACTTACCATCCCAGAACTTACCAGCTGGCCTTACGCACTCCAGGGATCTCTCCCTTATTCGCCAGCGTTCTGAAACAAATCCGGCAAATCTTGAATTTACGATAATACCCTCGTCTTCTTCCACAAAGCTGGCACCGATTATATTGCCGACTGGAATACTTGGGTGTTCTCTGCTGTTTTACACGCCAGGATGTTTTTGCCATTTAGTTATTTCCTGAAGGGAAACCCAAAGAGCCCGAGAAGAGCCTGGGATTCCTCATCCGTTGAACGATCGATCGTAAGGGTGACATTCAATCCCTGCACGAACTCAACTTCATCAATATTGATCTCGGGAAACACCAGCTGCTCAGCAAGGCCGAGGGAGTAATTCCCCGTCCCATCAAATGAGCGCGTCGGGAATCCGCGGAAATCGCGAATACGCGGAATAGCGAGATTGATCAGCCGATCGAGGAACTCGTACATCCTCGTACCGCGCAGTGTCACCTTGGCTCCGACCGCCACACCCTCCCGCAGCTTGAAGCCGGCTACCGAGGTCTTTGCCTGGGTCACCACGGGCTTCTGGCCAGCGATGATAGCAAGGTCTTTGACCGCGGCATCAATCCGCTTATTGTTCTCGATCGCCTTCCCGATTCCCATGCTGAGGGTAATCTTGTCCAGCCTGGGAACCTCGTTGACGTTCTTATAGGAGAACTGCTCAACGAGCTTGGGAACGAACTCTGTATTGTATTTTTCTTGTATACGACTTTTCATTTGAGATGCCTTCACCCTAGCCACTGCTCAGGGCAGAACCTCATTTGTTTTCTTGGAATAACGAACTTTACGGCCATTTTCGAACCGAAAGCCAACGCGGGTCGGCTTGTTTTCTTTGGGATCAAGCAGTTGAATCTTCGAAATGTGCAACGGACACTCTTTCTCCACCCGTCCCCCCTTGGGATTCTCCTGGCTGCGCCGAATATGTTTGTAGCGCATATTGAGGCCCTGCACCCACACACGATCAGTCTCGGTATCGATGCGGATCACGCGCCCCGTCTTGTTCTTGTTGGTGCCGGAGATAACTATGACCAGGTCGTTGCGTTTGAGATACATGGTTAGACCACCTCCGGGGCCAGGGAGATGATTCTCATATAATTGACCCTCAGCTCGCGAGCCACGGCGCCAAAGATTCTCGTTCCACGAGGATTACCATCCTCGTCGAGCAGAACGACAGCGTTCCTGTCAAAGCGGACATAGGTTCCATCATCACGGCGAATCATCTTCTTCGTCCTCACGATCACAGCGCGAACCACCGTACCCGACTTGATGTCACTGGAGGGAAGAGCTTTCTTCACAGAGCAGACGATGATGTCGCCGAGATGGGCCACTCGTCTGCCAGTGCCACCCAGAACGTGGATACACTGGACCATCTTGGCGCCCGTATTGTCCGCCACGTCCAGCTTTGTCTGCATTTGAATCATCTTACTGCTTCGTCCTTGGAATAACGGTCTACACCACCTTGGTGGATTTTTTCACTATTTCGATCAGGCACCACCGCTTCGTCTTCGACAAGGGACGAACCTCTTCGATACGAACCGTATCGCCCTGGCCTGCCTGGCCTTCCTCATCGTGAGCCTTATAGATCGTCTTACGCTGTATGTACTTGTGATAGGTACGATGCTTCTCGATCCGAACAACACGAACAGAAATGGTCTTATCCATCTTGTCACTGACAACCTCGCCAACGACGGTCTTGCGTTTCTTTTCAGTCTCAGCGCCAGGAGCGGCGGTGTCGGTCGGTGATTCTATGTCAGCCATTATGCTTCTCCCGGCTCTTCAGCCGAATCTTCGGAACCTTCATCTGTGCCATCCTCCACGACCTCGGCCGCCGAGGTGTCTTCGACCTCTTCCGTCTCCTCAGGGGTCTCCCCCTCTTCAACCGCAGGCGCTGCGGAAGCTTCTTCTCCACTGAGCTCCTTCTCGCGAAGGATTGTCAGAAGACGGGCCCGATCTCTTTTCATCTCTCTGAAACTGCCTGAATTATCCATCGGCTCACCCTTGGCCTGAAATCTCATATTCCAGAGCTTGGCCTCGAGCTTGTCCGATTCTGAGCGAAGCTCAGCAAGAGGTAGTTCACGCATTTCCTTGGTATCCATCGCCGCCAAATCCTGTCTTATACTTTTTGTCTTCTCGGGACCATGCGAACGCAAACCGGCATTTTATGGGCGATTCGGTTCAGAGCCTGTCTTGCGAAATCCTCAGGGACGCCGCCGATCTCATAAAGAATCGTTCCGGGACGCACTACAGCAGCGTAATAATCCGGTTCGCCTTTTCCTTTTCCCATACGGGTTTCAGCCGGCTTAGACGTGACGGGCTTGTCCGGGAAAATACGGATATAGACCTTTCCCTCACCATGGAGGAAGTGCGTCGCCGCAACTCGGCCGGCCTCTATCTGCCTGGCGCTGACCCAGCCGACATCCAGGCTCTGAAGACCAAAATCTCCATAGACCACGTAGTTACCGCGAGTGGCCTTCCCCTTGGCGTGACCACGCTGCTGCTTGCGGTGCTTAACCCTTTTTGGCATCAGAGCCATGGCTCTTACTCTCCTGCTTATAGGGGCCCAGGTAGATCCAACACTTCACGCCAATGGAACCATAGGTCGTGATCGCTTCGTAAAATCCATAATCAACGTGCGCCTGCAAGGTCTGCAGGGGAATCGACCCCTCATGATGCAACTCTTTGCGAGCCATATCCGAGCCGCCAAGGCGGCCCGAGAGCATAATCTTGACTCCCAGGGCGCCCTTTTCCATGGCGCCACGAGCGGTCATTTTAATTGCCCGGCGGAAGGCTGTACGCCTGAGAAGCTGCTGTCCGATATTCTCCGCGGTCAGCTGCGCGCTGAGCTCGGGATTGACCACCTCGCGGATCTCGAGCTTCACATCGACGCCGCCGCAGATCTTCTGGAGATCTTCCTTGAGCTGGTCGACCTTGGCGCCCTTCTTGCCGATGATGAGACCCGGGCGGGCGCTATGGAGGATCACGTGCACCTGCTCGACATCTCGCTCGATCTCGATCTTGGGAATCGCCGCGGACTCATAGTCTCTCTTGATGAACCGTCGGATCTTGTAGTCCTGCACGAGAAGATCTCCGAAGTTCTTCTTGTCGGCGAACCAACGTGATCTCCAGGTCTCGGTAATACCGATCCTGAATCCAACTGGGTGTACTTTCTGTCCCATGTTCTACAGCCTTTCAATCAGCTTTCGCTGTCGCCTTCTTCTTCCGAATCTTCTGAAGCATCGGATTCCCCACCGGAATCCTCCTCTTCAGCCGCTCCAGCTTCCGTCTCATCTTCGTCGGCGCCATCCTCTTCAGGACTCTCCTCGGCTACCGCATCTTCTGAAGCCTCATCTTCTCCGGCCTCCGCCTCCTCGCCGGAATCGTTCTCTTCAACCTCATCTTCAGCCACATCGACAGCTTCCTCTTCGGCGACGGCCTCCTCAGCCACAGCCTCTTCGATGACGGCTTCCTCGGTTATTGTTTCTTCTACATCCGCGGTGGGCACCGCTCCTTCGCTCTCTACCGCCGCAAGCGCGACGCTGAGATGACAGGAACGCTTGAGACGCGGAAAGGCTCTTCCCATCGACCTGGGACGCCAGCGCTTCATCGTCGCCCCTTCATCCGCATAGGCCGCATGGACAACGAGGTTCTCAGACTCGACACCACTCATTTGAGCCGCATTGGCGATGGCAGATTCAAGTACCTTGCGAATCATCGGAGACGCCCTCCGATCACAATACTCCAACCTCACCAGGGCTTTTTCCGCTTTCTGGCCGCGGATCAAGTCCATGACAAGGCGAGCCTTGCGCGCGGAGATCCCCGCATTGCGATGGCTTGCTTTGAATAGGATTTCAGCTTCTGACTTTACCGCCATACCTCAATCCGCCTTATCCCTTGTTACCACTATGACCGCGGAAGATCCGGGTCGGGGCAAACTCTCCGAGCTTATGCCCCACCATATTTTCTGTAATGTAAACGCTCCTGAAATCCCGGCCGTTGTGGACGAGAAATGTCTTGGAGACGAATTCCGGAATGATCGTACAGGCACGAGCCCAGGTCTTGATGGGAGTGCTCGCGCCATCTCCTGCCATTACCTTCTTGTATAGCTTCGGGTCCACATAAGGCCCCTTTTTCAGCGATCTACCCATGATTCGATTCGTTTACCTTCTGGTTTCCGGCCGCAACGGCCTCTCTACCGATTATTTCTTCTTACGCTTCCTGACGATGTTCTTGTTGGACTCTTTCCTGGGCGAACGGGTCTTACCGCCCTTTGACAGCACTCCCGTCGGCCCACAGGGATGTCGGCCACCAGCCCTGCGTCCCTCGCCTCCACCCATCGGGTGGGCAACGGGGTTCATGGCCGAACCGCGAACGGTTGGACGAATACCGCGCCAACGATTTCTTCCAGCCTTGCCGATCTTGATGTTCTGATGATCAAGGTTACCAACCTGGCCGATCGTAGCCTTGCACTTCATGTGGATCCTGCGAACCTCACCGGAAGGGAGGAGCACATTGGCGTAGCTTCCCTCCTTGGCCTGGATCGTCGCCTGGACTCCAGCTGAACGAACCAGCTTTCCACCCTGACCGGGTCGAAGCTCGATGTTGTGAATCGGAAGTCCGGGCGGAATCTTTTCAAGGGTCATGGTGTTGCCCACCAGGGGTTCCGCCATGTCGCCCGAGACGACCTCCTGCCCGACGGAGATCCCCTTCGGAGCAAGAATATAACGCTTTTCACCATCCTTGTAGTGGAGCAGCGCGATTCGACAGGTCCGGTTGGGATCGTATTCGATGGTGGCGACCTTCGCTGGCACACCCATCTTCTCCCGCCGGAAGTCAATCAGCCTGTACTTCGGCTTATGCCCACCGCCGCGATGGCGGCAGGTGATCCGGCCCTGGTTATTACGGCCACCGGTCTTCTTGATCTTAACGACCAGGGACTTCTCAGGAGTCGTTCGCGTAATCTCGGAGAAGTCCGAGACGCTTCCGAACCTGCGCCCGGGACTGGTTGGCTTGTATAATCTGATTCCCATTGTTTCTTCTCAGCTCAAGGCTCCCCCTTAACCGGGAGGCCTATTCCACTATCAATAAATTTCCAGCTTGTCTCCGGCCGCAAGAGTGACAACGGCGTGCTTCGTATCCTTGCCGTAGCCGACGCTTTTGCCGACCCTTTTGCGCTTACCCTTACGGTTCCTGACATTGACCTTCGTGACCTTCACGTCAAACAGGGTCTCAACCGCCTTACGGATCTGGACCTTGTTGGCACTCGGGTGAACCTCAAACACATAAGCATTGAGTACCTCGATACCGAAGGTCGTTTTCTCTGTAAGTATGGGGCGCAGCAATACGCCGTGGTCTGAAAGATTCATTCTTCTTCCTCGCCTCCATTATCCTCACCCGCATCATCTGCTTCTGCTTCTTCAGCCGCAGCTTCTTCGACCTCTGCTTCTTCAGCCGCAGCTTCTTCGGCCACTGCTTCTTC
>DODI01000249.1:7485-8674 GCA_003509045.1 Planctomycetota bacterium
TCTTCGGCCACTGCTTCTTCGGCCGCAGCAGCCTCAGGCTCAGTTACTTCCGAATCAACGGCTTCCGGCTGTTCGGCAGTGATCTGGAATTCGCCACTTTCAATAAGATCGAAGGCGTCTCTCTCGAGAAGGAGGCAATCGGCCTGCAATACGTCAAGTGTGTTAAAGTCGCTGACTGCGCTGACCTCAATCTTCTTCAGGTTGCGCGCTGAGAGACAGAGACCGCTCTTGCGTGAAACGGTACCGATCAGAACCCTCTTGCCCTCAAGCCCGCAGGCCGCAAGGACCGCTACCAGCTTACCGGTAGCAGGTGTCTCAAAATCCAGCCCCTCGATCACCTGCACCTCCTCCGAGTTGAACTTGGAAAAAAGGGCTGAGCGCAGGGCAAGGCGCCTCTGCTTCTTGTTGATCGAAAAGGAATAATCTCTCGGCTGCGGTCCGAATACAACTCCACCACCACGCCAGATCGGCGACTTGCGTGACCCGGCACGGGCGTGCCCGGTCCCCTTCTGCTTCCAGGGCTTCTTGCCGCTACCGGCCACTTGCGACCGAGTCTTGGTCGAATGGGTCCCCTGCCTCTTGTTGGCCTGGTACATCACGACCGCCTGCTTCAGGAGACGATAGCGGACCTGGGTATCCAGGCGATCGGACGAAATGGAAAGCTCTCCCTTGTCCTCGCCCGCAACGCCCTTGCTCGCGACCTTGAATGTCTGTGTTTTTGCTTCGGCTGCTTTGGCACTCATGATGAAAGGCTCTGTTCAATATAAAGATAGCCGCCTCGAGGTCCTGGGATCGCTCCCTTTACCAGGAGAATATTCTTCACCTCGTCGATCTCCACGACCTCGAGGTTCAGCACCTTGCAGTTGATGTTGCCGTAATGACCGGGACCATGCTTACCCGGAGGAACCCGACCTGGATCGGTGTGCATTCCAGTACTTCCGACGAGACGAACGCTCTTGCCGCCGTGAGATTTGTCACCCGTGGAGTGGCCGTGACGCTTCACGTTACCAGCAAAACCTCGACCCTTGCTGACGCCCCTGACATCCACCCTGGCTACACCCTCGAAGACCCTGGCACCAATGACGTCGCCGGGATTGACCTCCGTGGCCGGCTCAGGCTCGTCCGCAGCGTCCTCTTCGACAGCTTCTTCCTCGCCCGATTCAGCATCGTCCTGCCCGGAATCGTCCTG
>DODI01000249.1:9005-10011 GCA_003509045.1 Planctomycetota bacterium
GAATCGTCCTGCCCGGAATCGTCGCCTTTCCGCTCTTCGCCGTCCCCTGCCTCGGGGGCAGCCTCTTCGGCTTCCGCTTCCTCGACAGCAGCCTCCTCGGCCTCCACCGGTTCTTCCTCAGGCTCAGGAGCCACGGGGACGCCGCCGGTCAGGATGTCGGCAGGGTCAATAAAAGGAATCTCCCTGACAAACCTCTTGGTGTTCACTCCGAGGCTGTCAAAACATACCTGCTGCGGACGTTTCGCGTTTTTGCGGCGATCATCAAAGCCGATCTGGTAAGAGCTGTAGCCATCCTGCTCTTCCGTCTTGATCTGGAGAACCGCGCAGGGGCCGGCCTGGAGAACCGTGACCGGTATCCATTTCCCATCCTCAGAGAAGACCTGGGTCATCCCGAGCTTCTTACCGAGGAGCGATTTTCTTGACTGTCTTGAGGCCGAGCCCATTGTTCTATTCTTCCAGGTAATCCATTTCGCCCGCGCCGCTTTCTTGGCGGCTGAGGCGCCGTGAACCTATGCTTTCATCTTCAAGTTGACGCCCGCAGGCATATTGATCTTGCGAAGATCTTCCATGGTCCTGGCGCTGGGCTCCAGGATCTCGATCAACCGCTTGTGGGTCCTGATCTCAAACTGCTCACGTGATTTCTTATTCACGAAAGGAGAACGGTTTACAGTGTACCTTTCGATCCGAGTCGGCAGTGGAACCGGACCCGACACCTTCGCACCGGTTCGCTTCGCTGTCTCCACGATCTCAACGGCGGCCCCATCAAGGACCTTGTGATCATAGGCTTCCATACGGATACGGATCTTCACGGTTATCTCACAATCTGAACTACTGACGCTTCTTCTACCGCTCACATCTCAAGACGCAGACACCAACGGCAGCCCTGGAACAGCTCTCACTGCCCGCAAACAGGCTCGATGCCTCGCACCTCAAGGGAACATACACGTTCCAACCACTGGAAAATAGCGCGTTAGCACCCTGCTCCAGCCGTCTTATATCCACTCTG
>DODI01000260.1:0-3209 GCA_003509045.1 Planctomycetota bacterium
GAAGTACGCGCCGACAGTGGACGGGCGATACAACAGGCCTGAGTTTGAAACCGACTGGCACGATGTTCTTCTGGATCTCGGTATCTCTGCGCTCAAATCAGGGATTACCAATACGCTCACCATCGGTTCGGGCCGTGGCGAGATCTTCGGAGCATGGAAGGGGCTGGGTATTGAGCAGCAAGGTCACAACCTGGGTCATATGAAACAGCCAGGCAATCCGATCTGGATCAAGATCCGTCAATACAACAGCCGCATGCTGGTGAAGCTCATGGATGAGCTGGAAAGCATTCCCGAGGGTAGCGGTACGATGATGGACAGCACCTTGATCGTCTACACCAGCAACAACGGCAGCGCTCAGCACACCAACGGGGCGACCTGGCCGGTGATGCTCCTGGGTAACTGTAACGGCGCGTTCAAGTCCGGCCGGTTTACCCAGCTCGATGGTAAGCGTCCGATCAACGCTCTCTACTCGACTCTCCTGCAGGCCGCCGGTGCCGAGAGCGACCGCTTCAACATGAGCGAGAAGATGGCCGCCAAGTTTGATTCCGGGGCAGGTCCACTAAGAGAGCTCCTGGTGTGAAGAAGCCTGGACTGGCTTTCACCCTCGTGGTCGTTGCCTTGTTGTCTGTGGCAGCCAGGGCGGCAGACAGCTACATCCCTGGCGAGCCCGTTCGCGGAGATTTCAAGACCTTCGCACGGGGCTTTCTCGAGAGTCATTGCTTCGATTGCCATGACGAGGACAAGCCTAAGGGAGATCTCTCCCTGGTCGACCTTGGGCCGGTGGAAGAGACCAATGCGACTGCCTGGAAGTCGGTCTGGGCCCGGGTCAGCCTGCAGGAGATGCCCCCCCGGAAAAAAACACAACTGGGCATCGTCGAGCGTCTTCGCTTCTCCAACTGGATTGTCAGTGAGTTGCAGCGTGTCATGAAGGGGCGTGGCGGCTTCCGCGCTCACCTCGATCCTCACAAGGGCAACTACCTCAACCATGACCTGCTCTTTGGCCCGCTGCCGAAGGGAATTCGCCTGGCACCGACCTACACCTCGGCCCGGATCTGGCGAGTGACGCCGCAGGAGTACATCACGCGGCTCAATGAGCTGATCAACACCGAGCCGAAGTACAATCCCGCGAAGCCGGGCCTGCGTACCCATGGTGACGTTGTCCCCACCAACCACGGTGGCGAGCTGAAGCTCTACTTCGGTACGGACCGAATCATCAAGTCGCAGGGTGGTACGGTGGCCTATGCCACCTCGGTCAAGAGTGTGCCGGCGGTCCTCTCTTCTGACCGCAAGCATGGCCTTGAGAACTACCCCGACTTCTACACCGTCAACAGTGCCGAGGCGACCCAGATTCTCAGCAAGGCGGGGGACCTTCTTCGCTACATGGCCTACGGGCCCTTGAGTATCGCCAAGCCGGAACAGATTACCGATGACCCGAGTACCTATAAGACAGAGGGTGACCTCCGGGGCCTGCCCACGGCCCTGGTCTACAGCACCAGGGTCGTGCGCCCCTTGACGCCGGTCTACGACCTGATGAAGGAGCCGGGAGTCAGCGATGAGCGCCTGCGTGCTGCTGTGGACTACCTCTTCGAGGCCCTTACCTTCCGTCCGCCCACTGTGGCGGAGTCGGGAGACTACCTGCAGGTCGTCAAGAATTCGATCGGCAAGCTTGGCAAGGAGAAGGGTGTTTTCATGGGGCTCTCCTCTGTCTTTCTTGGCCGTGATGCGCTGTTTCGGCCCGAGCTGGTTGAAAACGGGAAAGCCGACAGGCACGGTCGAGTCATGCTCAAGGACTGGGAGCTGGGGTTGGCGGTTAATCACGCCCTGCGCTACATCAGGCCCGATGGGCCGCTTCGCAAGGCGATCCTGGAAGGCCGTATGAAGACCGGGGCCGATGTGAAACGTGAAGTCGAGCGCATCCTGGCCGACGACAGCATCCGCAAGCCGCGTATCCTGCGATTCTTCCGTGAATACTTCGATTACGATCTCGGTGGCTACATCTGCAAAGACTCCAAGGCACTGGCAAATACAGGCGCACCTTCCAGGGGGCAGAGCTACTACCGCGCAATGTTCGATGCAACGGCGAGCACCGACCGCCTGGTAGAGCTGATTCTCAATAAAGACAAGGATGTGCTCAGGGAGTTGTTGACCACCGACAAGGTTGTCGCAACCCGGAATGACAGCACCTACTTTGGCTGGAGAAGGAGCAAGGAAGAGAGAAACGCCGCGGAGGCCGCGGAGAAAAAAGCACTTGAGGAGAATGCAAAGCAGAACGAGTCCGTGTTGAGGGCCCTTGAGAAAGAGATTGCCGGGCTTGAGGCCAGCTTGAAGAGCAAGCCCCGGGACAAGGAGATCAAGGGGTCTCTGCGGGAGAAAAAGAAGACACTGGCAGGGATCAAGAAGAAGATCTCAGCGGCCAGGAAGAGCCGGGATGGCGACAAGGTTAAGCCGGCAAAGCTCGCCGGACCTAAGATCTACGCTCGTGTGAGCCGGCGCAGCTTTGGTGGGGGGTCCATGAAACCGGATCGCATCCTGGCTAGCGCACCCGAAGGCCAGCGCCTGGGCATCCTGACTCATCCCAGCTGGCTTGTCTCACACTCCGATGCAATGGACAATCATGCCGTTCTGCGGGGGCGGTGGATTCGCGAAAAACTGCTGGGTGGCGGGATACCCGATGTACCGATCACCGTGGATGCGATGCTGCCTGATGAGCCGAAGAACACACTACGTGAACGCATGCGGGTAACGAGGGAAGCCTATTGCTGGAGGTGTCATAAGAAGATGGACCCCCTGGGGCTGCCCTTTGAGATGTACAACCACGCCGGGCTGTATCGTGAAACTGAGCTCGAAAAACCCGTTGATACCACCGGTGAGATCATCGATTCGGGTGACCCGGCGCTCGACGGAAAAGTCACCAGTGCTATTGATCTGATCGAGAAACTCGCCAGGAGCAGGCGGGCTGAGCAGGTCTTTGTCCGCTACGCCTTCCGGTTCTGGATGGGCCGTAACGAGACTCTCAATGATGCCCCCGTTCTGCAGGATGCCTACGAGGCTTATCACAACAAGGCTGGGAGCATGAAAGCCCTGCTGGTTTCGCTGCTGACCTCAGACGCCTTCCTCTATCGAAAGCGTTAGTCGGGTGCCAGGTAGCTGCCGCGCTACCGTATTCGCGCCAGTCACTTCACCGTTCCTCTCCTTGCCCCCGCCCATGG
>DODI01000406.1:0-7523 GCA_003509045.1 Planctomycetota bacterium
GCCGCAGGATCCCGAGTTGAGCAGAACCCAGAGGAAGCGGCCGTTGTGCTCGCCCCCCCACCTTACATCGTGGAACATGACCTCGGGATGCAGACCGCGGCGCAGGAGAATCCGTTTCATCAGCTCCATAGGTACGAGGTTTCCCTGGTCCGCCTCGGTGGCTGTCATGATCGGCCGGCCGCTGGATTCCGGCCTGCAGGACGAGTTGAGCAGTCCCTCGCAGAAATCCGATGGCGGCAGCAGGGGCAGCAGGCCGAGCTGGTACTGCCAGCCAATACAGTCGGCCTGGAATTCATCGACAAGTCCGAGCACCGCGAGGTACATGCGAAGCTGCTCGCGGGTCGCCTCCACGGTAAAGTCCTCGGCATCTTCCTCTTCCCAGTGAAAACGAACCCCCTTGTCGACGCAGAACTTCAGGGCCTTGTCAACGCGGTCCTCATCAATGTGGGTCAGGCGCTCGAGTATCCAGGCCTGGTCGACCTTGTGCTCGGCGAAGCCGACCTTGTTCAGGAGGCGGGGTCCGAAATAACCGTTGATCATGCCCATGGAGGTGTCACCGAGCATCAGGGCGAGAATCCTGCGTTTTTGAATGTCAGCGACCACTCGGTCCGCGACCTTCTTCGCCTCCGGGCTCACCTCGGCGCTGAGATGGAGCTCATCCTCCCGGTAGCGAATGGCCCCGGTTGAACACCACTCATCGAGCCGGGCCATGAAATCCCTGTCCTTTGTCCAGTCATCCGTATCGCTCCAGATCCTGGAGAACTTCCGGCCAACGCTCTCGAGGCAGGCGCCGGTATTGAGCAGGGCTACCAGCCCCGGCCAGGTGCCGGAAAAATTGCTCGCCAGCAGCAGGGGGTTGTCCTTGCCCACGACTCCATCGCAGGTATGAGGCCCGTAGGTCCAGTGAACGAAGACACCGACCATGGGGTCATCAATCGGCCCGAGCTTGGAGATGGACTGATCCGGACGAGTGAGGAACGTATCGATGAGGCGAGGCTTGCGGCCCAGCTTGCGAAGGGCTCTCTTCAGGTTTCCGACGGTAGCTCTGACCTGGGGCCTGGCCCACTCATTGGGCAGCTCCCGGTAGTCTCCGGGTAGAAAGATCGTGACGTTCCTGGACAATGTTCAGCCCCCTGTTCGGTAGAAAAGCTGGTGGTATTATGCTTATGCTAACTCTTCTTGCAAGGGCGCGGGAGTTCCCTGCCGCCTCATCGAGTCAAACGCGAGCCAAAATAGATGGAAAAAACATACCTGGCAATCGACCTTGGAGCCGAAAGCGGCAGGGCCATTCTCGGACGTCTCCTGGATGGAAAGCTCAGCACCGAGGAGGTCCATCGATTCCCCAACAGGACCGAGACCTCCGGAGGACGGTTGCGCTGGGATCTGCCCGCCCTCATGGAGCAGGTCCACCGGGGCATCGCAGAGGCCGCGGCGAGAAACGGCGGCCGGCTCGATGGCATCGCTGTCGATAGCTGGGGGGTCGACTACGGCCTGCTGGATGAAAGAGGAGAGCTGATCGAGAATCCCGCCCACTACCGGGACGAGGCCCACTCCGGCGAGGTCGACAGAATAACCGGCAGCATCATCAGCCGCGAAGAGCTCTTCTCGAGGACGGGAGTCCAGCTGATCGATTTCAACACGCTCTTCCAGCTCACCGCGCAGAAGCGGCTCGCCCCGGAGACCCTGTCGAAGGCACGGCGCCTGCTGCACATAGGAGACCTCGTCGCCTACCTCCTCGGCGGAAGACCGGCCTCCGAGCTGACAATCGCCAGCACCTCCCAGCTGCTGGACTCGCGCGACAGAACCTGGGATCTCGAGCTCGCGAAGAAGGCGGGTCTGCCGACGGACATCTTCGGTGAGCTCGTCGAGCCTGGAACGGTGACGGGCGAGCTCAAGCCCGACATAGCTCTCGAGGCCGGCCTGGGCGGTCCCTGCCCCATCATAGCCGTCGCAAGCCACGACACGGCCGCGGCCGTAGCCAGCTGTCCTGCCGCAGAACCGGGAGGCTGGGCCTATCTCTCGAGCGGAACCTGGTCCCTGCTGGGAATCGAAACCCCAGCGCCCGTCATCTCAACAGACGCCCTCGAGCGGGGATTCACCAACGAGGCCGGAGCCGCCGGAAAAAATCGTTTCCTGGCAATCATCACCGGCCTCTGGCTGGTCCAGGAATGCCGGCGTCAATGGGCTGGAGAAGGGCTCGATGCTGATTACGACGAGCTGACCCTCCTGGCGGAAGAAGCTCCACCCGCCCGGTCCTTCATCGACCCCGACGATCCCATCTTCGCCTCTCCCGGCGACATGCCCAGGCGGGTCCGGGATGCCTGCTCGGCCTCCTCCCAACCCGGGCCCGAAACCCGCGGCGATATTCTTCGCTGCATTCTCGAATCCCTGGCGCGGAAATACGCCTCGGTTGTCCGGGCTGCGTCCGAGTTCTCGCCCGGCACCATCGAACGTCTCCACGTCATCGGCGGGGGCAGCCGCAACAGCCTGCTGAACCGCCTGACCGCCCGGGAGCTGGGGATGCCCCTGGTGGCCGGACCGGTCGAGGCCACCGCCAAGGGAAACATCCTGCTGCAAGCGATGGCCACCGGCGAACTGGCAGATCTCGAAGAGCTCCGGCAGGTCTCCGCTGCCAGCACTGAGCTGGTCCACTACGAGCCAGGCGAGAGCCCCTGACCCGCCCGGACTCAGTGCTGGCAGCGCGGGCAGTAAAAAGTTGAGCGTCCGGAGAGCACCTTCCTCCTGATGATGGAACTGCACTCGCGGCATTCTTCTCCCCCCCGTCCGTAGACCCTCAGGAAAACCTGAAAATATCCGGCCGTCCCGTCAGGCCCCTGGAAGTCGTTCAGGGTCGTGCCGCCCTGGCGGATCGCCTCGGTGAGAACCTCCTTCACCACGGCGGTGATTCGTCCCCAGCTCTTGAGGCTGACCCTTCCCGCCGCCCGCTGGGGATGCACCCCGGCGAGAAAGAGCGCCTCCGATGCGTAGATATTTCCAACCCCCACAACCCTGCGTCCATCCATCAGGAAATTCTTGACCGGCTGGCGCAGCTTCCGCGACCGCTCGAAGAAATACTCCGCCGAGCACTCATCGGAGAGCGGCTCGACTCCGAGGTTGCTGAACCTCTTGTCCTCTTCCAGCAGAGCCGCGGGAACGAGATCGACCAGCCCGAAACGCCGGGGGTCGCAAAAATGAAGCTCCCTGTCCCCGCTGATGGAGAAGATGACGTGGGTGTGGAGCTGCGGCGTCTCTCCCGGCTCAGAAAAATAGATTCTCCCGCTCATGCCGAGATGGATAACGAGGAAGGCCTCCTCCCGGCTTCCGTCCTCCTCCAGGCGAATCAGCAGATACTTCGCCCTGCGGCCGAGGCCCGTCACCCGGCGGCCTGGAAGCTCCCGCCGCAGCCTGCGTGCATCTACAGGATAGCGCAGCCGGGTTTCCCTCACATCGACCCCCTCGATCAGCTCTCCCTCGAGGAGCCTCTGGAGGCCTCGTCGCACAGTCTCGACTTCAGGCAGCTCAGGCACGGCTCACAACCCCGTCATATCCTGTAGGCCGCCCTCGCCTCACGCCCCAGGAGAGCATCTGCCTGGGAATCGCCGAAGAAACGTTCGCTATGCCAGTCCCAGCGCAGCTTGCGGCCAATGCGAAGGGCGATGTTGCCCAGCAGGCAGAGACTGGTGGTGCGATGACCGATCTCCACATCGGCGATCGGCAGCTCACGCTTCCTGATCGAATCCACCCAGTTCTGCATATGACCGGGACTCTCCGGAACCTCGACGCTGGCAGGCTCGCGCGGAAGCGGCGCCTCCTTGCCATCACGGTAGAACCTGCACTTGCCGGTTCCGAAGCCTGTACGCAGCTCTCCGTCTTCGCCGTAGAAGGTCATCCCATAGCGCTCGCCGGGCAGGACATCTCCGCCCTTCTCGGGCTGGTCCCAGGTCAGGGTGAAATCAGGATCCTTGAACTCCCACCGCGCCTTCATCGAAACCGGGAAGTCGTAGATGTTATCCGCGGAATAGGTCCCGCGCGCCTCGACGCTCTCGGGCCCCTTGTGATCGATACCCATGGCGAAGGTGATCACATTGAACATATGCACGCCCCAATCGGTCATATAGCCGCCTGCGTAGTCACTGCACCAGCGGAAGTTGTAATGTACCCGCGCCGGGTGGTAGGCCGCCTCGGGTGCCGGACCGAGCCAGGCATCGTAATCGAGAGATGCCGGGATCTTCCCGGGAGGAGGGGTCCGTTTTTCAACCTTGTTCGTCCACATCCAGTTCTTTACGGCGCGCACCTTACCGATCGCTCCGCCGCGAACCAGGCGCACGATATGCCGGACGTACTCCGTCGAGCGATGGTTGATACCCACCTGGACCATGCGGTCGTATTTGCGGGCAGCCCTGACAGCCCGGCGGCCCTCGGCGATGTTGTGGGAGAGAGGCTTCTCGCAATAGACATGCTTGCCGGCCCTGCAGGCCGCGATCGTAATCGTCGCGTGCCAGTGGTCGGGGGCCGCGACAACGATTCCATCCAGCGCCTTGTTGTCCAGCAACCGCCTGTAGTCGGCGGCCAGCTGGGGCTCGCCCCCCGCCGCCTTCCGGGCCCTGGCAAGATGCCCCTTGTCGACATCACAGAGGGCGGCAACCTCTACCTGGGCATTCCCCCGGGTCATCCCGAGCAGGCTGCCTCCCCGCCCTCCAATGCCGACATGACCGACCGCCAGGCGCTCGGCCGGACTCGCGGAGAGCATACCTGGAACGAAGGAAGGCAGGGCGATGAGAGGCGCCGAGCACGCCAGGAAGCCGCGGCGCGACAGGTCTCGATTGCTTGATCTCATGGGCGAAGGCTCCCAAACAGGAAACAAAAAACAGACTCACCAGGCTGACCAGTGTAGCGAAGCCAATGACGGGCAGAAAGAGCTAAACGGCGGCGCCCCCCCCCACGGGCTATCCTTGCTGACGAACGACCGGCGAGGAGTTAAGATCCAGTTGTTCAACACAGGCCCTCGAGATTCTCTTGTCTTCCATGCGCCCCTATTTAGAACTTTGCCGTATCTATCTCGTGCCGACCGCCCTGGCCGACAGCTTCGCCGGCTTCGCGCTGGCCGCAGCCGTTTTCAACAAGAGCGAAGATCCCCTGCCGGCCCTGATCGTGGCGCTCATCTCAGCCTGTCTCTACAGCTGCGGGATGATCGGCAATGATCTCTTCGACCTCGAAAAAGATCGCCGGGGAGCCCCGGAAAAACCCCTACCTTCCGGCGCCCTGCCTGTCGCTCACGCCGCCTGGCTGGCCTCCGCGCTCGCCTTGCTGGCCCTCGGCCTGAGCTTCCTGCTCGGCGAGACCTTCTGGCCGGCCGGCGTGGTCCTCCTCTGCTCCCTGCTCTACAACATCGGCGCCAAAAACATCCCGGTCCTTGGCAATATCCTGATGGGAACCTGCAGGAGTGGAAATTTCCTGGTCGGAGCGACCGCCGCGGCAGGCTCCTTCCTCCAGGTCTTATCCAGCGGAGCGCTCCTGGCCCCGGCCTTGATTCTCGGCGGATTTATCGCAGTGGTAACGGCCATCAGCCGCCTTGAGGATAGAGACCATCGCCCCCGGATCTTCTCCTTGCTGGTGTACCCCCTGCTGACCATCCCGGTCCTCCTGGCCTCGATGAACCCGGGCTCTCCGGTCAATTGGATCGCCAACCTGGCGCTGCTCGGATTCCTCTTCCGGGCGATCCTGGCGGCTGGAAAAAACCACGGACCCCTGCACCCGGCGACCTCCTATGTCAGGAACGCCCTCGGAGCGCTGATCTTCCTTGACGCCGCCCTGCTGCTGGCGTTCACCCCGTCCGAGTCGAGCTCGCTCCTGCCGGCGGCGGCCCTCTACCTGCTGGCCCTTTTCTCGTGGTGGTCGAAGAGGAACTGGTTACAATCTGGCGGCGCGGACACATAGGGTCGCAGGTGGCTGGCTATGGTCCGCGGCTCGGAGCAACCTGCAGATAAAACAGGAAACGATTTGAGAGAACCGGGGGGCGAAGATGAGTGAGCGAAAAAAGGTTCTTGTCGTTGGCTCCGGCGGACGTGAACACACGATCGTATCGGCCATCTCACGCTCGCCTTCAAACCCGGAAATCTACTGCGCGCCGGGCAATGCGGGAATCGCCGAGGAGGCCCAATGCGTAGACATTGGCGGCGCGGACATCGATGGGCTCCTGCAGTTCGCTCGCGCTGAAGAAATCGACCTCACCATCGTCGGTCCGGAGGCGCCGCTCGTGGCCGGGATCGTTGATCTCTTCGAAAGCGAGGGCCTGAAAATCTTTGGTCCGGGAAGAGGAGGAGCCCAGCTCGAGGGCAGCAAAATCTTCTGCAAGGAGTTCCTCTGCCGGCATGGGATACCCACCGCGGCCTTCGAGATCTTCGAGGACAGCGAGGCTGCCCTGGCACATGTAAACGAGCGCCCGCTGCCGATGGTGATCAAGGCTGACGGCCTGGCGGCCGGCAAGGGTGTGATCGTGGCCCACGACAGGGACACGGCGATCAAGGCGGTCGAAGACATCATGGTGGAGCGCAGCTTTGGCGATGCCGGCTCCCGGATTCTTATCGAAGACTGCCTCACCGGCAGTGAGATCTCGATCATGGCGCTGACCGATGGCGTCAACTACCTGCCGCTCGAAACGGCCCAGGATTACAAGCCCGCCTTCGACGGCAACGAGGGCCCCAACACCGGGGGCATGGGCTCCTACTCGCCCTACTATTCACTCGGCGACCCGCTCGTGCAGGACATCCTCAACAAGGTCATTCGCAAGACCGTCGAGGGACTCGCACAGGAGAAGCTGCCGTTTAAGGGCGTGCTCTACGCCGGAATCATGCTGACGGATGAAGGTCCGATGATGCTCGAATACAACGCTCGCTTCGGCGATCCCGAGACGCAGTCCATCCTCTCCCGCCTGCAGACCGACCCGCTTGCGGTATTTGAGGCCGCCAGCGAACCTGGCGGACTGGAGAAGATGGTGCTCGAGTGGGATGAGCGGGATGCTGTCTGCATCGTGGCCGCCTCGGGAGGCTACCCCGGCTCCTACGAGCAGGGGATTCCCATCGAGGGACTCACCCCGGCAGACGAAAACTCGCAGGAAGCCGGCCTCTGGGTCTACCACGCTGGCACCCGTCGCGGTGAAACAGGCGAGACCCTGACCGCCGGCGGACGGGTTCTGGGAGTTACGGCCCTCGGAGAAACCCGTGAGGCCGCGAGCGAAAAAGCCTATGAAGCCCTGGGGGGCATCTCATTCGATGGCCTTCACTCCAGGAGCGATATCGGACAGACGATGGCCAACTGATCGGTCGGATACCAGCCGTCGAAATGCCTGAACCTACCGGCCCTCTCCCTCTTCGGCTGGCTTCTCCTTGGCAGGATCTGTGGCTGGAGCGGCCTCCTCTTCCTCTTCTTCGGGACAGACCAGGCGATAGATATTGTCCATCGTCCGGTTGAGGCTCTCTTTGGAGACACGATAGCGAAAGCCCGCATCGAAAAAGCGCAGCACC
>DODI01000453.1:0-4879 GCA_003509045.1 Planctomycetota bacterium
CGCCGTCCTGCACACCAACGATGACGAGCTGGGGCTGGTCGCCTACAAGCTCAGCGCGACAGGAGCCAGGCCTCTGTGGAATATCGCCCGCAAGAGCCGGGGCGCCGCCTCTCCAATCGTGACCGGGGATACGATCTACCTGTTCGGAGGAGACGAGGCGCTCTGCGTCGCGCTGCGTGATGGCTCGATTCACTGGCGACACTCGAAAAAAGTCGAGATCACCTCCCCCATCCTTGCAGATGGGAAGATCATCAGCATTGCCAGCGGAGGCAGGCAACTGTGGATCACCCGGGCTGACAGCGGAGGCTTCCAGGAACTCTCCAGCTCCCGTCTCGCAGGCACAAGATGTTCTTCCCCTGCCCTGGCCGATGGGCACCTGGTACTCCGGCTGGCCGACCGCCTGGCGAGCTTTGACCTGCGGCAATCAACCGGAAACTGATCTCCGCCCAGCCTGATTTACCGCCTTCGCTCCTCTGAACCTGGCTTGCCCCCTCCCCTGGAAATTGACCAGGATTTCCTCCGGGAGCACCTCCCCCGCAAGCGCACGACTTAACTCCTTCTAAAATGGCGCTTTAAAGCGTTACATGCCTAATAAGGCCTCAGAATGCAATATTGCCGTTAATTTTAACTTGTCATTTAAACATGTCGTATTAGAATGCACTCCATGTCGACCAGGAAACACACCCTCAAAGAGCTCGAGAGCCGGACCGGTTTCGGCTCCCGTACCATTCGCAATTACATAGACAAAGGGCTTCTGCCCGGCGCCTATTCGCGGGGACGGTACGCGAGCTACGGACAGGAACACCTGGATCGACTTCTCTTCCTGCGCAAGCTCAAGAACAGGGGCAAGCTGCCCCTCGATGAGGTTCGCCGCCTCCTGCTTCAGCTGGCACCGGAAAAGATCAAGGCGATCGCCCATGGGCAGGAGGACATGGCCTCCATCGCCTCAAAGCCGCATTGGGATGCGCCTGGCCACCAGTATCCCGAAGATGGACCTGCGCCATCTCACGAAGAGTCCATGGACTTCTGCTCCATGGACTCTGACAGCAAGCCAGGCGCCCCTGACTACCCCGCCCCCCCTGCTGCGGACTCGGCGCTAGATTACATTCGGCGCCTCCGCAGTCCTGGCAGCCCGGCTGAACCCGGACGCAGCAACTCCCGCCTGCGTCAGGCCGCGCGCCAGCTGCGAAAAATCACCCCGGGTCACCATCCCCCCACTCGCCGCGCCAAGGGCGAGTGGTGGGCGGCCATCGAGGTCACCCCCGACATCGAGCTCCGCGCCCGCGGCCTCGATGGCGACGACCTCGCCGCGCTCGAGAGCATTGCCGATGCTTTCCGCGCGCTCATCTCCCGCGACTTTTAAACCCCGTCGGAACTTCGGCTCCCGGCAGAAACATGGAGATCATCCCATGAAACATACAGCTATTCGTTTTGACCGTTCTTTCATCAACCCCAAGGGGGACTCTGTCCGCTACCTCGAAGTGAGCATGGACGCTCCGAAGCTGGACAGCAGGTCGAAGAGGAAGCGAGCGCCCATGGACCTCGCCCTGGTTATCGACCGCTCGGGTTCCATGCAAGGCGAGCCGCTGGCCGCGGCCAGGGAGGCCGCCCGCGGAGTCGCGGAGCAGCTGCGAGCGAAGGACACCCTCTCTGTGGTGGTCTTCGATGATTCCGTCGATATCCTCTTCGAAGGCCTCTCCATGACCAAGGCTGGAAAGACGCGCGCCGATGCCATGCTGGCCGGGATCCACTCCGGAGGGATGACCTGCCTCTCCGAAGGATGGCTCCAGGGGGCCGAGACAGTCGCCGGCCTGGGCGAAGACGGCCGCCGCAGCCAGGTCATCCTGCTCTCCGATGGCCATGCCAACCGGGGGATTCTCGACCCCCGCGAGCTGGCCCATCACTCAGCAGCGCTGAGAGAGCGCGGGGTCTACACCACCTGCGTCGGAATCGGGGATGACTACTCCCCTGAGCAGCTCTCTGTCCTCAGTGAAAATGGCGGTGGACTCCTCCATCGCGCGGAACGGCCGCAAGAGATCATCGAGGTTCTCATGGGAGAACTGAATGAACTCATGAACACCTACGCGGAGGATCTCAAGGTCGACGTTTTCCTGCCTGCCCACGGCATCCTGGCCGAATGCGTAGGAGAGCTCCCTACAAGCCGAACAGAGGATGGAGTTCGCTGCCACCTCGGCTCGATCATCGAAGGCCGTCAGCGTCATCTCATCCTGCGACTGACCTGCCCACGCGGGGAGCCTCAGAGCTCGCTTAATTTCAAGGCGCGCATCACCTTCAAACGGCCCGGAGGAGGCGAAGAAGCCATCGAGCTCGACTCGGCCAGCCTGGAGTTTGCCGGCAGCCGCGATTCTCTCAGAAAGCAGAAACGCGACAAGAAGCTCTCCCTGAGAGTCGCCGAGCTCTGGCAGTCAGATGTGGTACGAAAGGCGTCTGGAATGAACCGCGACGGTGAGTATCGCGAGGCATCCCGGATGGTTCGAACCCAGCTCGCCTTCTTCAGCCGCTACTGCTACGGAATCCCCGGAACCAGCAAGCTCATCAGCGAGCTGGAGCTGCTCCAGGACCG
This sequence comes from Planctomycetota bacterium, assembly GCA_003509045.1. Taxonomy (GTDB): domain Bacteria; phylum Planctomycetota; class UBA8108; order UBA8108; family UBA8108; genus UBA8108. The sequence goes on from DODI01000453.1 coordinate 2,585, forward strand.
CGTACTGCACGAGCTCTCTGAACGAGGGAGAAAAGAGATGCACAACTATGCAGAGCTGCGCCGTTACTCCAAACCCGAGCACAGGGCGAGTTACCATGAAGACCTCGACGCCTTCATGAATTAGTCCCTGCTCCCATCCAGGGGTTCTCCCGACAGCCTACTGCCGCAGGTAGCCGCGCACCCAGCCGCGCGAGCCCTGCGGCGGTACGCCGTCGGCGATGTCGCTGCCATCGGCGAGGGTAAAGGAAGCCGCCAGCGGGAACCGTCCCTTTGGGGCTCCGCGGGTGTAGGTCCCCTCTCCCCAGTACTCTCCCCGGGCAACGAGATCGAAGCGGGTAATTCTCCCCTTCTTCGTTTCGACATGTCCCAGCAGGCTCGCCTTGAAGCCGCGCTCCCCCGAGGCCGTCTCCAGGTGAACACTTCCGCTCAGACGGCCACTCTTCAGCGAAAACTCGATGGAGCGAATCTCATCAGCCTTCCACATCGGTGGCTCGCCGCGGGTATTGTCGACGAGGTGGTAACGCGCGATGCGTTTCTGGAGGGCCGCTGGAACCCGGCCGGCTGCCAGGGCATCCTGCTCTTCCTTCGTCACCCAGAGATTGTCACGCGAGAGCGCATTCTGAAAAATTTTCTGCCAGCGGTCTTCGGTCTCCTCGTAACCACCGAGAACCTTCGTCTGCACACGCACGACCAGGCCTCCCTCCGGAGGCTTCGGATTGTAGCGCGCATCCACCTTGCTGCGCTTGATCACCGCGGCCGCCGGAGCCTCGAATCCGGCCAGCGCCTTCTTCATCATCCGCCTGATGCGATCACCGCCACGGTTGTTGTTGTACCCCAGCAATTTCCCCGATGCGGTGGCGAGGTAGAGGCCCTGGGTGGTGCCCTTGAAATTGTTGCGCGGTCCCTGCCCGGCGATCTTGCGGTAAAAATCACCCTCGGTGTCTTTCTGGCGTCTCTGGTAGGCCTGGTCGATCGCCACGGGAATGAAGCGGGATTTCAGGAGGCTGACGATCTCGGGGTCTTTGAATGTTGACTCACGGTCAAGCACTCCATTGTTTCACGTGCAGCCGAGGGGGTGGCCGTCCATGGCCCAGATGAAGATCGGCTTCTTTTCGCTGACCGCAGCGCGCTGGGCATCGAGCAGGGAGATCTTCCAGGGAATGCTCCGCCAGGGATCCTTACCGGATACCTGCAGCTCCTTGTGCAACCGGCGGAAATCCGCTTCGGAGAGTCCTTCCCCGGCAATGAGCCCCGGACTCAACAGGAATACAAAACCCAGGACCAGCGGGGCAATCAAACGTTCCAGGGCGACTCGAATATCCAGGTCAGATCTCATAGCTGAAAAATACCTCGGTTGTTTTCCGCCAACAACTCACCTAATCTCCCACCACCATCATATTGAAGCCTATTTGCCGAGAGGCGTCCTGTACAATCTCGACTCTTCCCAGGGTTCCAGGAGCAGGAAAATCGAACCGGAATGAGCAGGATCAGGATAGCAGTCATAGGCGGCAGCGGCCTGGCCGATGCTTTTGGGCCGGAACATGTAGAGAGCCGCGAGCTCGATACGCCGTTCGGAAAACCGAGCTCACCGGTAACTCTCCACGACCTGGATGGAACCGAGGTGGTCTTTCTCAAGCGCCACGGCGAGGGCCATATCCATGGCCCCGGCGCGGTTCCCTACCGCGCCAACATCTACGCCCTCAAAGCTCTCGGCGTTACCCACATTGTCGCCAGCGGCGCTACAGGATCGCTGCGGGAAGAGATCCGGCCGGGCGACATCGCCATCACCGACCAGGCCATCGACAAGACCACCTCCCGCGCGAGGACCTTCTACGAAGACGCCGCGGTCCATGTCGAGTTCGCCGAGCCCTGCTGCCCCGTCCTGCGCTCCTGGTTGATCGAGGCGGGGAAGAAGCTCGACGACATAACCGTCCACGACAGCGCCACCTATGTCTGCATGGAGGGGCCCGCCTTCTCGACCCGGGCTGAGTCCGAATTGCACCGCGCCTGGGGAGCCGATCTCATCGGGATGACTCTCCTGCCCGAGGCCAGGCTGGCACGCGAAGCCGAGATCGCCTACGCCCACATCTCCCTGCCGACCGACTACGACTGCTGGCGGACGAGGGAAGCAGGACAGCCCGAGGATCTGCTCAAAGAGATCATCGGCAACCTCCAGCAGGCCACCGAGAATTCGATCCGGCTCATCAAGGCGGCCCTCAGTGACATCTCCGCCCTGGAGAAAACCCCCTCGCCGGCCCACGACGCGCTCGCCCTGGCCATCTGGAGCGACAAGGC
>DODI01000092.1:0-3302 GCA_003509045.1 Planctomycetota bacterium
TTGTATAGATCCCGGTGGTGGTTGGCAGCAGACCGCTGAAGATGGCGGCGCGCGAGGGGCCGCAGATCGGGGCGGCGCAATGGGCGTTGGTGAAGACCGTGCCGCGGGCGGCGAGACGGTCCATGTTCGGGGTCCTGACCTGCGGATGGCCGCCGAGAAAACCCACCCAGTCGTTCAGATCATCGATGGCGATAAAGAGGACGTTCGGTGGGCGGGTTCCGTCCCTTGCCGCGGCCGACCCGCCGGCCCCGATTGCCGGCAGCGCGATGAAAAGCAGGTAGGGGATAATATGAACCCTGGTCATTTATTTTCTCCCGGAGGTCCGATGAATGTGCAGGGAGACAGTTTCCGGACACCTGCCTCCATTCTCCAGTTAATAACACAGAGTGTTTCAGCAAGTGTTCAAATTAACGGCCTGGGGATTTATACTTTGACTATGGGCCTGCTGGATTTTCAGACGGACGATCTTTCGAAACCTCTGTCTGGTGCCGGGGTTTAAGTTCCCGTTAATCTCGGCGCTGCCGTACCTTGCCGCTCTAAGGAGGCCGGATTTTTTCCCGGACGGATTTATGATCACCAGTTCTTCAGTTAGTAATCTTTTCCCCCGTGGCCCGGTCGTGTCGGGGCTGTTGGCCTTCGCGTTACTGTGTCCGGTCGGACTGCATGCGCAGGTCAGCTTTGTCAGGGGAGATGCCAATGTCGATGCTTCCGTCGATCTCAGCGATGGCGTCCTGATCCTGCAGTACCTCTTCCAGGGTGGCCGGCAGCTTGACTGTCTCGACTCAGGCGATGCCGATGACAGCGGCGAACTCGACCTGAGCGACGCGGTCTACGATTTCAACTACCTGTTTCTTGGCGGGAGGCCGCCACCGGCTCCCTTTCCTGCATGCGGCGAGGATTCCACCGCCGATGGCCTCGGGTGCGAGAGCTACGAGCTATGCGATGACAAGCCACCTCCTGCAGGTGGAGGCAGGAATATCATGGTCATTATTTCTGACGACCTGGGGGCGGATTCAGCCGCCTGCTATGGAGATGCGGGAGCCTTCGCCTCCACTCCGAATATCGAGTCGCTGTGCCAGCGCGGCGTAGTTTTTCGCAATACGTGGGCAAATCCGCTCTGTTCTCCCACGCGAGCCTCGATGTTGACCGGGCGCTATGGATTCAGGACCGGCGTCGGCCACCTGGCAAACAACAACGGTGGGGGACTCCCGAATTCGGAATTTACGATCCCCGAGGCTCTCGATGCCAACGGCGACCTGGGTTATTCCCATGCCTGTATCGGGAAATGGCACCTCAGCGACCGCACCAATGGCGGCATGAATCATCCCAACCTGGCCGGTTTTTCGCATTTTTCGGGCGGCTTGCGGGGGGGAGTCCAGGACTACAATTCCTGGCCGAAAGTGGTCAACGGCCAGCAACGTAACGGGACTAATTATGCCACCACCGAGAATGTCGATGACGCGATCGGCTGGATCGAAGGCCAGGAAGGTCCCTGGTTTTTGTGGCTGGCCTTTAACGCCCCTCACACCCCTCTGCACCTTCCCCCCGCCGGGCTCCATAGCCACAACGACCTGACCGGAACAGCTGCTGATATTTCCAACCGCCCGAGAGATTACTTCGGGGCAATGATCGAGGCCATGGACAGCGAGATCGGGAGGTTGTGGGCTGCCATGGGCCCCGAGATGATGGAGAATACCGATGTGATCTACCTCGGTGACAACGGCACGGGCAGAACGAATGCTCCTGCGGGGGTCTCAACCAGGTCGGGCAAGGGCAGCCTCTACGAAGGGGGGATCCATGTGCCGCTGGTCATTGCCGGGCCGAGTGTGGTCGATGGAGGCCGCGAGGTCGAGGGACTCGTCGACCTGACCGATATCTACGCAACGGTCGTCGAGCTTGCCGGGGGTGACATGGAAAATACGGTGCCGGCCGGGGTGGAGGTGGACTCCGTCAGCCTCCTGCCGTACCTTGTCGACCCGCAGGCTGAGGACCTGCGCCCCTGGGCCTTTACCCAGCTCTTTAGCGAGGGAGGACGTCAAGGCAATAGGAACACCCAGGGACACACTATTCGTGACGACCGATACAAGCTGATCCGGTTCCTCAATGACACCGAGGAATTCTATGACCTGCAGGATGATCCCAGGGAGGGTAACAATCTCGCCGCCGGCGCGCTCGTGGGCGATGAACTGGCGCGTTATGAAAACCTCGCCGCGATCATGACCGACCTGCTCTCATCCGAGGAGTAGAGCAGGCTCGTTGTCCGGGTGTGCAGGATTCGCGCTACCCAAGCGCCTCTGTCTTGGGCAGAATGGCGCTCTGCGAGTTTTCCATCAGCCTCAACCGGTCAATGAACTATGGCTTCCCTTCCTGAAAAACAGATCCTGACGACCACAGTCGGCTCCTATCCCCTGCCTTCCTGGCTGCTCTCGTCTCCATCAGAGGAGGCTGTGGTGGATGCCACGAGGGTCGTTTTCGATACCCAGCGCCAGGCTGGTATCGAGTTGCCGACCGATGGGGAGCTCTATCGCTTCGACCCCGGGCATCCTGACACCAACGGAATGATCGAGTATTTTGTCGCACCCATGGCGGGAACCCGGACCGAGTTCGGCCGTAGCGAGACCGAGGAGTTCGCCGCGCGGCAATCGATGGGCTTTCGGGTCAAACCTGCAGCTGTGGTTGATGGGGAATTAGGCGAAGGGAGCCTCGACCTGCTGGGAGACTGCGCGCGGGCGGCCGAGGTTGCCGGTGGAGCGTTCAAGTTCACTGTTACGAGCCCCTATATGCTTGCCCGCACCTTGCTGGATCGCCACTACGACGATTTTGAGAGCTTGCTGCTGGCGTTGGCCGGCGTGCTTTCACGGCAGGTTTCGGGCCTCTCCTGCTCCTGTCTGCAGATAGATGAAGCGAATATCCCCGGCAATCCCGAGGACGGGCCCCTCGCCGCCGCGGCGATCAACAAGGTCTTTGAGGGTGTCGACGAGGGAGTGGAGAAGGCGGTGCACTTCTGCTTCGGTAATTACGGAGGGCAGGTTATTCAGGACGGCGCCTGGAGCAGCCTGATCAGCTTCCTGAATGGACTGCAGGCGGACCATCTCGTTCTCGAGCTGGCTCATCGCCCTGAAGAAGACCTGGCTGCGCTCCGCGAGATCGATGATCGGCTCAAGATCGGTATCGGTGTGATTGATATCAAGGTCAACCATGTCGAGACCGCCGAGGAGGTGGCCGCCCGCATCGAAAAGGCCGCCGGGCTGCTGGGCGGCGACCGGATCCGGTTTGTTCATCCCGATTGCGGTTTCTGGATG
>DODI01000411.1:0-8984 GCA_003509045.1 Planctomycetota bacterium
GATCAGTGTTCGGTTCAGCGAACACCGTTTCTGGCCGCGCGTGGTGGAGCTCCGCTGGGAGCGCGGCCTGTTTGCTATCGATAAGTGATTGAAAACAAGTGTTAACATGACGGGCCCTGAGAGACGATAATAAGACAGTAGAGAATAGAGACCGAGAAAAACGGATCGTTTCCGCCGGGCGTCGATCGGTTCTTCCCGTTCTCGTTGTTCTTATCGTAGCCCCGCACGGCGTTTCTGTTGTCGTGCAGGGAGAAGATGATATTGGAGGCCCCCGGGACAACACTTCCGCCGGGCTCCAGGAACAGGAGCGAACAGCGAATGACGGAAACGATGGAGTATTGGGCGGAGGAGGAGCTCGGAGAATCCGAGCTCAGTAACCTCCACTCGTGTGAGGGGAAGATCGCCTACAATTTCAGGGATCTGCGCTTTCTGCACCAGGCCCTCACCCACTCCTCGATCAAGACGCTCGAGAACCCCTCCAATGAGCGCCTCGAATTTCTCGGGGACTCGGTTCTCGGTCTCGTGATGACCGAGTTCCTCTATAATCTTTTCCAGCAACACAATGAAGGGGACCTGACACAGATCAAATCTGTGGTGGTCTCGACGAATGTTCTTGCCGCTGAGAGCCAGCGCCTCGGATTGGGAGAGCATTACAATGTCGGCAAGGGCGTTACTCGGCGCAAGAAGCTTCCGAATTCATTGCTGGCGAATGTTTTCGAGGCCGTGGTCGCCGCGATCTACAAGGATGGCGGGCTTGAGCCCGCTCGCCGCTTCATCTTGAGAAACGTTTACCACCAGGTGCTGAACGTCGCCAGCGATCGTCACCAGCGCAACTACAAATCGCTGCTTCAGCAGTGGGCGCAGAAGGCTCTCAGCCTGACCCCGACCTACAGGATCGTCTCCGAGAAGGGACCTGATCACCTGAAATCTTTCGAGGTCGTCGCCGTCGTCGGAGATAAGCGTTATGCGATCGGCACAGGCCCGGCGAAGAAAGAGGCTGAACAGGATGCTGCGCGCAAGACGCTGAATATGTTGGATGAAACTGAGGCCGTAGCGGTGGGGAAAAAGTGAGCGGTTCCATTCTTCAAGACTACCTGCTTTGCGATGAATTCCAGCAGGCCAGGGCCCTGTTTGATTCCGGCTCTGCCCGGCTTGGAGGCTTCTGGGGCGGCTCGTTCTCCTTCTTTCTCGGGGGATGGCATGGGGCTCGAAGAGAGGGGGCTGGCAGGTGCGTGCTCGTGACCTCCTGCCAGGAGGATGCCGACCAGCTGCTGGAAGAGCTGGAGGCCTTTGTTCCCGACAGCGTGGCGGCTTTCCCGGCCTGGGACTCGCTTTTTCTTGACAGCTCGAATCCGGACCCCCTGATCTATGGTGAGCGGCTTCGGACCCTTGAGCAGCTGCTGGAGCCGGAGGCTGGGCCGGTCTTTATCGTGACCCCGGTTCACGCGCTCGTTCAGCCCGTTCCGCAGCCGGACATTTTTCAGGATGCCTGTGTCGAGCTCGTCCAGGGGAGAGAGCTTTCACCCGCGGAGCTGGCCGCAACCCTGACCGCCAAGGGGTATCGGAACGTTCCACTCGCGGAGGAGGCAGGCGAATATTCGAGCCGTGGGGACATCTTCGATGTTTTTCCGTTTTCGCACGAGTCGCCCCTTCGCCTGGAATATTTCGGCGACCAGGTCGAATCCATCCGCAGGTACGATCCCGCCACCCAGCGTTCCCTGCCGGAGTCGGTCGAGGAACGTGTTGAGCTCGCGCTCACTTCCGGCGACCAGGTCTTTCGAGATTGCTACCGGGGAGAGGAGGCCCTCCTTCTTGATTATCTCCAGGAGAGCGACCGAGTTGTCCTGTGGGAGGCCGATGCCGTTTTTGACCGGGCGAGAAAGGTCTTCAACAATTTATTGGGCACCGCCGGCGATGCCGTCCGCGACCAATTTCTGCTCAGGCTTCGCAGCCGTGCCGGGGTACACGCCTCCTGTATGCCGGTGGCTTCCGATTCGGTTCCCGCGAGGACCCTCGGCTTTGGTTCTGTGGAACAGATGCGCTCAACGGACATCTCCCGGGCCTTTGATTCCCTGAGGGAACGAATCTCGAGCCAGCTCGAGGTTACGGTGTATTGCGAGAGCGAGGGCGAGGCGAACCGATTTGGCGAGCTGCTCAGGGATAACCAGCTCGGCGGTGAGAAGGGAATCACCATCGAGGTCGGGGGGCTGCGGCGCGGCTTCGAGATCACCGCGCTCTCCCGCGCGGTGCTGACCACGAGGGAGCTCTTCAACCGGCAGGTCGTAAGGAGAGCGCGCCGAACGAAGGCGGCGTCCGGCAAGGCGATCCGCAGCTTCCTGGAGTTGAGGAAGGGCGACCATGTAGTTCACCTTGTGCACGGCATCGGCCGCTACATGGGTATCGAAGCTCTCGAGAAGGATGGTATCGAGCAGGAATTCCTCGCCTTGGTCTACAAGGGCGATGTGAAGGTCTATGTTCCTGTGTCGAAGATTGACCTGGTCCAGAAGTATATCGGCAGCGGCGACAGGGTTCCGAAGCTTGACAAGGTTGGGGGGACGAGCTGGGCGCGAAAGAAGGACGAGGTCGAGGCGGCCCTGATGGACCTGGCCGCTGAGTTGCTGGATGTCCAGGCTGCCCGGCTGGAGCACCCCGGCATCGCCTACGAGGAGGATAGCGAATGGCAGCGCCAGTTCGAGGCGGCCTTCCCTTTTGACGACACCGAGGACCAGGTGGAGGTGACCGTAGCGATCAAGGAGGACATGCAGCAGTCTAGGCCAATGGATCGGCTGGTCTGCGGCGATGTCGGCTACGGAAAGACCGAGCTGGCCATGCGGGCAGCCTTCAAGGCGGTCGAGGGAGGCCGGCAGGTGGCCGTTCTCGTTCCCACCACCCTGCTGGCCCAGCAGCACTACAGGTCTTTTTGCGACCGGATGGCCAGCTTCCCCGTCACCATCGAGGTTTTGAGTCGCTTCCGTTCGCGGCTCCAGCAGGAGGAGACGGTCGAGAGAGCGCGGCAGGGACGGGTCGATATCCTGATAGGGACCCATCGCCTCCTGTCGGCGGATGTCGGCTTCAGGGATCTCGGCCTGGTGGTCATCGATGAGGAGCAGCGGTTCGGAGTCGTACACAAGGAGAAGTTCAAGCGCCTGAGAAGCGAGGTCGAGGTGCTCACCCTCTCGGCTACCCCGATCCCGAGAACTCTTCACATGGCCTTGCTGGGAATCCGGGACATCTCCAGCCTGTCGACGGCTCCCGAGGGGCGGATGGCGATCCAGACCGAGCTCAGCCATTTTGACACCAATCGCATGAGGGAGATCATCGTTCGCGAGCTTAACCGAGACGGCCAGGTTTACCTTGTGCACAACCGGGTCATGGACATCGAGGTACTCAAGAAGCAGGCTCAGGAGCTCGTACCCGAGGCCAGGGTGCTGGTCGTGCATGGCCAGCTGAATGAGAGAGAGCTCGAGTCGCGAATGAACGCCTTCATGCGGCACGAGGCCGATGTCCTGCTGGCGACCACCATTATCGAGAGCGGCATCGACATTCCCAGGGTCAACACCATCATCATCAACGAGGCCGACCGCTATGGCCTTGCTGACCTCCATCAGCTTCGCGGCCGGGTCGGGCGCTACAAGCACCAGGCCTACTGCTATCTCTTTCTCCCCGAGCACCGCCATGTCAGTCCGGAAGCTCTCAAGAGGCTCCAGGCCCTGGTTGAATATTCCGGCCTGGGTTCCGGCTTCCAGATCGCGATGCGGGATCTGGAGATTCGCGGAGCGGGCAACATTCTCGGCAAACAGCAAAGCGGTCATATCGCGACGATAGGTTACGACCTGTACTGCCGCTTGCTGGAGAAATGTGTTCATTCGATGAAGGACCAGCACTACCAGGAGCCGGTTACCGTCGAGATCGACCTCGCCTTGCAGGCGCATATTCCAGATGATTTCATCCGGTCCCAGGAAATCAAGCTCGAGGTCTACCGGAAGATCTCTACTGCGCAGAGCCGGGAGGCCCTGGCGGATCTCGCCGAGGAATTCCGCGATTGCTACGGCGAGCTGCCGCCCCAGGTTGACCAGCTTCTGGGCCTCCAGCAGCTGCGCCTGGATTGCACCGCCTGGGAGATTGAATATGTCGGTTGCGAGGAGGGAAATCTCATTCTTCGAGGTGGAGAGAAGCTGAGGGGGCTTCTCGATGGTTGCCCCTGTCGAATCTCCGTTCTCGACCCCGCCACGGTCGCGATTTCCCTGCGAAAACAAGGCCTACCGAGGCAGGGTCAGAAGCCGGGAAAACACCTGTTTTCACTTGTTGCGGAATGGATGGAGACAGGTAAATTCCCCGAATCGAAACGGCTGGGAAGACGATTCGTGGACATATCGAAGTGAACCTTTACATTAACAGTGTCAGGTAGCAGTTCAAACGGGAGCGATGGATGTTGAGCAAGGCCAGGTTGTTGATTTCAGCCGTCCCGGTACTTTTTCTCGCGGCAGCCCTCAGCGGCTGCGGCGGTCCCGAGAAAGTTTCGGTCGCGGCGGCCGTCACCACGCCCGTTTCTCCCGAGAAGCCTCCGGCGGAGAAAGAGGGCGGGGCCGAGGCTCCGGTTGGCGGGATCCCCGGGATTGAGGAGAACCGAGCCGGAGGCATCGCCGCGATTGTCGGGAATAAGGTCATTTCACGTTCCCGGCTCAGGAAGAAGGTAGACCAGAGAATCCTTGCCCTCGTAGCGAGGCAGCAGGTCGCCCCCGCCGCGATCAACCGCCGTCAGCAGGAGCTGCCGATCCTCTCGGAGATGGTCAACAAGGAGCTCATTATCCAGGCCCAGTTGGTTAGCTACCCCGGCAAGGAGATAGAGGACCTGGTGGCTCTTGACAATGTCATGGCCTGGATCGACCGGGAAATTCAGAATCGCCGTAAGGCTGGCCAGAAGGAGGTCACGACCCGGCAGGATTATTTCGATATTCAGAAGAACGAGCTGAACCTCAGCCGTGAAGAGGTGGTTCGCGAGATCCGCGAGAAGATGCTCTCCGAGATGTATCTCTGGCAGGAGGTCTACGGAAGGCTCGACACCTTCGTTCCTCCTGCGGAATCACGAGCCTACTACCGGAGCCATCGCGAAGAATTCACACCTTCGCTGGAGGTGCACTATCAGCGCATCAAGATCTTCGATAACGCCGATGCTTTCGGAGCGGTCCAGAGTGTGCGGCAGGGATTACAGGAGGACAAGCCCTTCAGCGCCCTTGCGATGGCCCATTCCGAAGAGTTCCAGGGAAACCCCAAGCTCAGGGCGACGGTTTTCAAGAACAAGTTCAGTGAGCTCGATGACTTTGCTTATCCCATCCCGCTCATCTTGAAGGGCCTCCGCGAAGGCCGGTCCTCGGGACCTGATCGGGCGCAGGGGGCCTTCTGGTTCTTTCGCATGAAGGAGATCATCAAGGGTGAGCCGAAGACCTATAAGGAGGCCCAGGGCGCGATCGAGAACAGGTTGCTCGTCGCCCGCCGCAAGATCGCCTACCATCAGCTCATCGAGAGGCTGAAATCCTCAACCCGCGTTGAGGTCTATCTTGGAGCCCAGGCCGCCGCTGCGCGGCCGAAGAAGCCTGTCGGTCCCGTGCTCGCACCGAAGCCGGCGAAGAAGAAGCCGGTCGCGCCCGCGGGCTCCTGACGGCAAGCCGCAGGCTCTCCCGGCATCGAGGGCTGCCTGGCACCTCAAGCTCCGGATTGGCCGTATTCTTCGAGGAAGGCGGCCATGGTCACCGCTCCCCGATGGTAGTCCTTGATACGGAAGTGCTCATTTGGAGCGTGGAGATTGTCATCTGGAAGCCCGAGGCCGATCAGGAGGCTCTCCGCCCCGAGAGCTTCCTGGAAGGTGTTGACCACTGGAATCGAGCCACCCTCGCGAACAAAGACCGGCTGACGTCCGAAGCCTGTCTCGAGAGCCTTCTCCGCCGCCTTGACCGCCGCCCCGTCACGCGAAACGATGACCGGGCTGGCGCCGTGGTGGGGACGGACCTCGATCTCGACGGTATCGGGAGCTATCTCGTTCAGGAAGTCGCATACCAGAGTCGCGATCTTCTCGGGATCCTGGTCGGGAACCAGGCGCATGGAGAATTTGCAGCTGGCGGTCGCCGGCAGAACGGTCTTGGCTCCCTCGCCGGTAAAACCGCTGATCATTCCGTTGATATCGAGGGTCGGCCGTGCGCCTTTTCGTTCGAGCGTGGTATAGCCCGCCTCGCCAAAGACCCTCACCGCCCCGACTGATTTTCTGAACTCCTCCTCGTCGAAGGGGAGCTCCGCCATCATCTCGCGCTCCCAGTCCTCCAGCGGCCTGACGTCATCGTAAAAGCCGGGGATCGCGATCTTTCCATCGGGCCCCTGGCAGGCGGCCATCAGGCAGGTGAGGACATTGGCGGGGTTGGCCACCGCCCCTCCGAAGGATCCGGAGTGCAGGTCGGTCGCAGGCCCCCTGACGAAGACCTCCAGGTAGCAGAGGCCTTTGAGGCCGTAGGTGATCGCCGGCATGTCGATGCCGAACTGGCTGCAGTCGGAGATGAAGACAATGTCACAGGCCAGCCTGTCGAGCTCTTTGCGGATGAACGGATTGAGGTTGGGGCTGCCGACCTCTTCTTCGCCTTCGCAGAGAACCTTGACGTTACAGGGAAGCTTCCCATTGACCTCTCGAGAGGCCTGGATGCCCTTGATGAGGGCGTAGAACTGGCCCTTGTCATCGGTGGCGCCGCGAGCGAAGAGGTATCCATCCCTCTCCGTTGGTTCAAACGGAGGACTCTCCCACTCATCGTCGGGGTCCGATGGCTGCACATCGTAGTGGCCGTAGACGAGGACGGTCGGCGCGCCGGGGGCCTCCAGGCGTTCACCGTAGACGATGGGATGGCCATTGGTTTCGAAGATTTCGGTTTCCAGCCCGGCCGCCGTCATCAGCTCGCCCATACGCCGGGCGCAATTTCCGACCTCCCCGGCAAGCTTCGGGTCAGTGCTGACGCTCGGGATCTTCAACAGCTCGATGAGCTCCTGCAGGTTCAGCTCTTTACGCTCATCAATATAGGCCTGTAGCTTGCTCATCGTTCCCTCAGTCTGTCGTTGATTGTTTCTCGGCGTCTGGCCGTTGCGGCCCAGCCTGTAGAGGCTCGAGACAGCCTAAGTGATAGAGGTAGTTTTTTCGAGACTATTGGGCGTGATCGGTGTCGCGTCGGCGGGAAAGAAAAACTAGTATCCCGCTGCCGCCATCTTTGCGGTACATTGTCTGTCGCTTGAATAAACAGCGAACCAGAATTCATCGGAGCGGAACAATGGCTGAATCACTTGGAAGAAGACAATTTATCCGCACCGCCTCGGCGGCCTGCGTCACGACGGCCGTGGGAATGAAGGGGTTCGCGGCGATGCCCCTGCAGGCCTCAACCGGTGAACATCGCGGCAAGATCTACAAATCGGTCAAGTTCGGAATGGTTGGAGGCAAGCTCTCAATCCAGCGCAAGTTCGAGCTGCTCAAGGAGCTTGGCTACGACGGAGTCGAGCTGAACAGCCCGGGCGGGGGTAATAAAAAGCAGGCCCTGGCCGCGAGCAAGGCGGTCGGATTGCCGATTCATGGAGTGGTAGATTCCATCCACTGGGGCACCAGGCTCTCCGACCCCAGGCCAGAGGTTCGGGAAAAGGGCCGGGCAGGCCTGGAGACCGCTGTACGCGACACCCACCTCGTCGGGGGCACCGCCGTCCTGCTGGTTCCCGGTCGGGTCGCCAATAAGGAGAAAGAGAACCAGGAGCAGGTCTGGGAAAGATCGATCGAACAGATCAGCAAGGTCCTGCCGCTCTGTTCCCGCCTCGGTATCCACATCCTGATCGAGAATGTATGGAACGGTTTCTGCTATGTGCACGGCGGACCGGACAACCAGACCGCCGACAAGCTGGCGGAGTATCTCGACGCGATCAACAGCCCCTGGGTCGGGTCCTACTTCGATATCGGCAACCACCAGAAGTACGGCAAGCCCGCCGATTGGATTCGGACCCTGGGCCGCCGGATTGTGAAGCTCGACGTGAAGGGATGGGGCAAAAAGAACGGTTTCTGCAAGATTGGGGATGGGGACGTAGACTGGGCGGATGTTCGGAAGGCGCTCACGGAAATCGGCTTCAGCGGCTGGGCGACAGCCGAGGTCGGAGGAGGAGGAAAAGAGCGTCTCAAGGAGATTGCAGAGAGAATGGACCGAGCCCTCGGGCTCTGAACAGAGGAAACACCATGGATAAGCTCTCACGCAGAGATTTCACGCGGAACGCCATCAGCTCCGTCCTGACCTTTTCCCTGCTGGAAACTCTTTTCGAAAACGATGCTTTCGCGGATGAGGTTAAGCCCCTGACGGGCAAATGGCTTACGGAGATGAACCAGGTAGCCCAGGATCTGAAGGGCGAAAAGATCCAGCAGGTCGTCTGGCAGGAGAAGGTCGAGGAGCTTTTTTCCGAGGTGCCGCTCGAGGATCTTCTCAAGTTGGTGAATTTCGAACGCTTGACGAAGAATCTGAAGATCAAGTCGGGGTCGGAGACCAGCCTGCGGTTCAACTTCAACAAGGTGGAGGGCGCGCCTGCGAGGCTGGCCTTCGGCAAGCAGATCTTCGCGCTCAACAAGGGGAACTCGGTCGTCCCCCACGGCCACAACAACATGGCCACCGCGTTTCTGATTCTCAAGGGTGACCTGCACGGCCGCCACTTCGATCGCCTGAGGGATGAGCCGAAGCACCTGATCATCAAGCCGACCATCGACCGCAAGTTCAAGCCCGGCGAGCACTCTTCCATCTCCGACTACAAGGACAACATCCACTGGTTTGAGGCCCTTACAGACGACAGCTTTATCTTCAACATTCACGTCTTCGGGTTGAAGCGTCCCGGCCCCAAGCTGCCGACCAGCCGCGTCTACGTCGACCCGGAAGGCGAGAAGCTCAAGGGTGGCCTGATCCGCGCGCCGAGGTCGAACTTCAAAGAGCTCA
>DODI01000464.1:0-144 GCA_003509045.1 Planctomycetota bacterium
GTCCGAGTAGAAGATGAAGATCGTGTTCCGGGTCAGACCCAGTTCGTCGAGCTTGGCCAGCACCCGTCCGAGGCTCTCGTCCACGCTTTTCAACATGGAGGCCATGATGGGGTTGCGCTGCTCGCCCCGGGGGTCCTTTTTCTT
>DODI01000464.1:501-4717 GCA_003509045.1 Planctomycetota bacterium
TCCTTGTGGCCCCACGGCCCGTGGACCCCGTAGTGCCAGAGGTTCAGGTAAAAGGGCCTGTCCTTGTTCGCCTCGATGAAGGCGATCGACTCGTCGGTCAGCCGGTCGGTTATATATTCCCCATCGGGTCCATTGGTGATGGTTCCCGCCGGACTCTTCGGGCTGGGCTCGCCGTTTTGTTTGACCCCGTAGGGTGAAAAGTAGTTCCCACCCGGGGGCCCCGGGCTGGGCTGGGCATGGAAGGCGACCTGGAAGCCGTGCTTTTCGGGCCAGTGCTCCCGGGCCAGCCCCAGGTGCCACTTGCCGAAGTGGGCGGTAGAATAGCCGGCCTTGGCCAGCACCTCGGGCAAGGTGACCAGGTCGGAATCCAGGTAGTTCTTGCTGGCGGCATAGAGGAGCGGTTTGTCGGCCGGCGCCCCCCTGGGGTAACGGGATACGCCCGCGGGGCGGGCGGGCTGGTGTCCGCTTGCAGTGGTGATGCCGTGCCTCGACGGGTACTGCCCGCTGAGAATGGAAGCCCGGGTCGGTGAACAGAGCGGGTGAGCGTAGGCGTCGGTGAAGAGCATGGACTGCCTGGCGAGCTTGTCCATGTGGGGTGTCTCGTAGTACTTCGAGCCGTAGGGTGTGCTGTCCATCCAGCCCATGTCATCGACGAGAAAGAGGACGATATTGGGCTTGTCCGCTCTGAGCGCAGCGCCAGGGAGATGGATGGAGATGAAGGCAAACAGTAATGCTGCTGAGGTGGTTTTCATATCAAGCTCCTTAGTCTTCAGTGTACCAAATCCCCTTATTTTGTTTTGCCGGATGTATTAAAGATTCCGGGCCCAGCTGCTGGGCAAGCCTATGCTTAATTGACGACTCCCATTACTTGTCAGTGAAGTCGGGTTTGCTTAATCTTACGGTTGACCAGGGCAAGGAGTTGAAATGGAGCATGGAGCGTCTTGTGGATAATACGAGCCGTGCGGTTTACTCTCGGCGTGAAACAAAGTGATCCGGGAGCCGCCGCGCGCGCGGTGGCTCCCATCTCTTTTCCCTGAACGCTGAAGGTCTGGCATGCCCGAACGCCTCCGCAACGTACGATTTGACGGCACCCTGCGACCCTCGCAGGAGGCCTCCGTGCGGATTATCCGCAAGCAGCTCCAGGAGGGTGAACGGGAGCTTCACATCGTCGCCCCGCCCGGCTCGGGCAAGACGGTGCTCGGACTCTACGTCTGGGCGGATCTCGTTAAGCGACCGGCCCTCGTTCTCAGCCCGAACTCGGCGATCCAGGCCCAGTGGACCGCCCGGGCGAAGGAGCTTTTTGAGCTGGATGGATACGAGGAGGCGGTGGTTACGAACCCATCGAGCCCTGGCATCCTCACCTCGCTCACCTACCAGTCCGTTACCCTGCCGCGCCGCGGCGACGAGGACCTTGAGGTCCGGGCCAGGGCCCTGTGGGTCGAGACGCTCATAGCCGAGGGCGAGGCGGAGGATCCGGCGGCCGCCGACGCCTGGATCGCCGGTCTCCGGGCGAGCAACGCGAGCTACCATGCCGAGCGGCTCGGGACATACCGCAAGAAGGTGCGCGACGCGGATGTCCGCGGCGGAAAGGTGCTGGGATCGCTGGCCGCGAGCGCTCGCGAAAATCTCGATCGTCTCGTCGAGGCGGGGGTCGGGCTCATTGTGCTTGATGAGTGCCATCACCTCCTGCGTCACTGGGGCCGGGTGCTGAGCGAGGTGCGGGGGTTGTTCGATGATCCAGTGGTTCTCGGGCTGACCGCCACGCCGCCCGATTTCGATGATGCCGATTCTGACGATGCCGAGCGGTATCGTACCTTCTTCGGGCCGATCGACTACGAGGTGCCTGTGCCTGCGCTGGTTCGTGATGGCAACCTCGCTCCGTACCAGGACCTGACCTATTTCGTGCGGCCATCGGTGGAGGAGCTACGGTATATCGCCGGGGTAGATGAGGACTTCGAACGACTGGTCGCGGAACTCAGGGACGATCCGCCATCGACGCCGGCGGGAGACCCGGCGCGGGTTCCCGGGCTCGACGGCTGGCTGGCGGATGTGCTTGGCGAGCTCCGGCTGCCGGCCGGGGAAGCGAAGGACTGGGCGAGCTTTCGCCGTCGGGACGAGGTCTTCGCCGATGCGGCCAGGCTGCATCTCAAGGAGGCGGGACGCGGCCTGCCTCCGGGCGTTCCCTTTTCCACCTCCGGCCTTCTTACGGCCGACTGGCCGGAGGGGGAGCGGGTCATCGCACTCCTCGATCGATATATCCGGCACGGTCTCAGGCGGTCTCCCAATCCAGAGGACCAGGCGCTTGCCGAGAAGGCGATCAGCCGGCTGCGGATGATGGGCACGCAGATCACCGAGACCGGTATGCGGGCGTGCGCCTCCCCTGTTGGCAGGGTGATGGCCTACGCCTCGGCCAAGCTCGATGCGGTGAAGGTGATTCTCAAGGCCGAGCATCGCGCGCTGGGCGATCGGCTGCGGGCTGTGATCGTCACCGATTTCGAGAAGACCTCTGCCACAGCCCTGGTCGAGGGCGTGCTGGATGAAGAGGCCGGCGGGGCGGTTGCCGCGTTCCGGGCGCTGTTGACCGACCCGGAGACCGATGCTCTCGACCCGGTGTTCATGACCGGCTCCACGGTGCTGGTGGACGACGATCTCCTGCCGCGGATCCTGCCGTATTTTGAGCGATGGATCGGCGACCTCGACCTCGAGATAAACCTCGCTCCAGTGAAACGCGACGGCTACTACGAAATCAAGGGCGGCGGCAAGCACTGGCGGCCGAGGCACTACACCCAGATGATCACCGAGGCGTTCCAGGAGGGCGTGACCAGGTGTCTCGTCGGCACGCGAGGACTCCTCGGGGAAGGTTGGGATGCCAGCCGTATCAACGTGCTCCTCGATCTGACCACCGTGACCACCAGCATGAGCATCAACCAGCTGCGCGGCCGGTCGTTTCGTCTCGACAAGGACTGGCTGGAGAAGGTCGCCAACAATTGGGACGTGGTCTGCCTGGCCGAGGAGTTCAGGCGGGGCTTTGATGATTACAAGAGGTTCAAGCGCAAGCACTCCCAGCTCTACGGGGTCTGCGATGACGGCGCGATTGAGCAGGGGGTTGGTCACGTGCACGCGGCGTTTACAGATGCGCTCCCGAAGGGTGTCTCTGAGAGGCTGGAGCTCTTTAACGAAGAGATGATCGAGCGGGCGGGGAGGCGGTCCGAGGCCCGCGGGCTGTGGAAGGTCGGCACTCCCTTCGATGAGACTCCACGGGAAGCCGTGGAGGCGAAGATCGGACTTGGCGGCGGAGAGTTTCCTCCGTTCAAGCGCCTCGCGATGACCGAATGGAATAACGACACGCTCGCCAACGCGATCGCGCTGGTGGTGGTGCGGTCATTGCAGGATGCGGGTGAGCTGTCACGCTCCACAGTCCACGCTGGAGGCGACCGGGGCGGAGGCTGGCTGAGGTTCTACCTGAGGGGCAAGGGCGCCGACGAAAAGGCGTCAGGGGTCTTCGCCGAGGCGATGCAGCAGGCCCTGGGCCCTCTTGACAACCCCCGGTATATGATTCCCCGGCACGTTACGATCGTCAGTGAAACCTGGCTGAGCAGAACGCTCCCCTCGATCATCGGCAGATTCTTCAGGAAACGCAGGAATTTACTCACCATGTATCACGCGGTTCCTAAGCGCCTTGCGAAGAATAAAGAGCTGGCGGAGATTTTCCAGGGCCACTGGAATAAGCATGTCAGCCCCGGGGCGATCGTCTACGGCTACGGTGACGCAGGCGGCCAGGCGGTGCAGGAGGCGATTGAGCAGGGGCTGTCTCCGCAAGGCACCTTCCATCGCAAGAAGGTCTTCGGGTCAGGGTGAGGCGGCCCGGCTGGTTTGATTCAATATGAATGGTCGTCCTGAAAGAAAAACCTCTGCCGAAGACAAGTTTCCAGCCGATCCATTGAGGAGAAGTTTGCTTGGCGGCTGCCTGGCTGGTTTCGAGGGCGGATTCCAATCAGGCGCCCGATGGGTGACAGACTGTCGTCTTCTTGCCAGCGGGATGAGTTTCGAATAGGCTGTTTTGAGGGCTCAATTTAAACAGAGAGAGGGTGTCGATATGAAATGTGTTACTCGAACGGTGGTGTTGATCGGAATACTTGTGGGTTGCGGTTTGTTGGTTGGGGCTGGTTTTGCGGTGGACTACAAGGCCGATTTCAGCAAGGCGCTGGACAAGGGC
>DODI01000245.1:0-3359 GCA_003509045.1 Planctomycetota bacterium
ACCTTGAAGACCACTCCGGCGACCTTGCAGGCGCCGGCTTCATCGCAGTAATAGGCCAGGGCCTCGACAACCAGCTCTCCCTGGGCCTCGGAAACCACGCCCTCGACAGGAATCTCGATGATCCCTCCCGCGCCGAGCACTCCCTGCGCGGAGGCCTCATCCAGCAGCACAGGAGAGGAGTCGGCCGTCAATACCTGCCAGCGGCTGGGAGCCGATTTGGAATAATAGTGTTTCGCGGGAAGAGCCAGCTTCAGCATCAGCTTGCCGCTTCCGCCTGTCCTGATCTTCAGCTCCCCGCTCTTCACCTCAACGGTCCCGGGCAGATCAGCCAGGCGAGCGCTCCGCGGAGCAACGGGTGAAAGCGCCCTGGGGACACCCTGTAGCTTGAGGGTGGTCACCTCGAGGGTCTTGAGATCAGCAATCCTGACCTGGTGATTGTTGGTGTCGGCAATGTAGATCCTGTCCCCTCCGGGAGCCAGGGCGAAGCCAGAGGGCTCGGAGAACTGCGCCTCAAGCCCCTTTCCGTCACGCAGGCCGGGCTTACCCGAGCCGATCCATCGAACAACCTCTTTTTTTGCGGGGTCAAGAAGCTTGAGCCGGTGATTGTAGGTGTCGGCCACAGCCACCCGTGCACTGGCCTCGAGCCAGAGCACGCCGAGGTCATGCTGCAGACGGGCCTTCTCGCCAATCCCATCGGCGTCACCGAAGGCAAAGAGGTTCCTCGGCGCGGCATCCTCGCCACCGACAAGGGTGGCGGTGCCGTCGCTTTCCAGGTCGATTGTCCGAACCGTGCTGCTCTCGCTGTCGGCGATGAAGAGCTTGCCGTTTCCAATGCTCAGGCCCGATGGCTGGGCCCAGGCGGCCAGGAGGCGATCCGGGGAGTTGCTGTTCTGTTCACGCCCCGTCCCGCTGAAGTTATTGAAGATCCCCTTCTTCTTGTCGTAGGTCCAGATCTGGTGAGTTCCAGCCATGGCGATGTAGACCTTTTCGCTGTCGACCGCGACATCCCAGGGCGTGCTGAGCCGCTGCTGCGGTCCCTTGCCGCCGCCGGTGTAGTCCCGGCCCTGCACCCCGTCACCGGCGAGAGTGGAGACCGTCTTCGACTTGAGATCGACGACCCGCAGGGCGTGGTTCTCGCTGTCGGCGACATACAAAAGCTCACCATCGATGGCCAGGCCCTGAAGCCTGTTGAACCTGGCCGCATCGTAGCCGCCATCACGCAGCCCGATACGGCCGCTGCCGATCACCTCGGTAAACCTGCCCTGGAGATCTGTCACCACGATTCGATGGTTGTTGGAATCGCTGATGAAGAGCCGCTTGCCTGGCGCATCAATCGCCAGCTTGCCGGGGAAACGCAACGGTGATTTCGACGGGTTCTTTTCGCTTTCGAGCCGGATCGGCAGAGGATCATGCCGAAAAGCATCGGCCGGGTAGAACTCCAGCGAGGCGGCGATCGCCGCCTCGATAAGATCCCTATTGCCTTCGCCCGAGGCCATCAACAGGAGATTCCCGCGGGGGCCGACAATCGCGATGCTCGGCCAGCTGCGCACCCCGACAGCGCGCCACATCTCCATCTCATCATCGTTCACCACCGGATGGGCGATCTCGTAACGCAAAACCGCCCGGCGAATGTTCTCCGACACCTTCTCGTTATCGAATTTAGCTGAGTGAACCCCAACGAACGCCACGGGGTAGCCAGCAAAACGACGCTCAAGCCAGGCCAGATCAGGCAATACGTGAATGCAGTTGATGCAGCAATAGGTCCAGAAATCGAGAATGACGATCTTTCCGCGCAGCTCTCTCTTCAGCGAGAGGGAGGGGGAATTGAACCAATCCTTGCCCTTGGGAAAATCGGGAGCCGCCAGCTTCTCAGCCAGCTTGTCCATCTTCTCAATATGCTTACGGAGCTCACGACGCAGCATGGCCGGGCGGGACTCGGCTCCGGGCAGTCCCTCCTGGGCAAATAACCGCCCACCTCTTCGCCCGATGCCCGCCGGCACGAGCAGAAAAGCCGCGGAGACCATCAGGAGGGTCTTCGCAAGTGTCCATCTTGATTTTATTAAGCTGTTCAAGGCAGGCTCCTTACCGCCGACAACCGTCGGCAAAACTGGATATTGATGCCGGACAGAATACTACGAGCTCGGGCACTTCTTCCATCCCTTGATTTTATCATTACCTTGCGGTCACAATACCGCCTCTGTTCAGCAGCCCTTGAAGGAGCTCTCACTTTGCAAGCGATCGCCGTAATCCCTGGCCAGCCTGATAGTGTCCACCTGACGGAACTTGAAAAACCATCGATAGATTCAATTCCCAACGGGCGTGGAGTTCTTGTCGAGGTTCTCCAGGTTGGAGTCGACGGTACCGACAAGGAGATCAACGCGGCCGAATATGGCGGCGCTCCGCCCGGCTCTGATTTCCTCGTCATTGGCCACGAGAGCTTCGGACGGGTGGTGGAGGTGGGAGACGGTGTCACCGAGCTGGAGCCGGGCGACTACGTAACCGCCACGGTGAGGAGACCAGGAAACAGCATCTACGACCAGATCGGTCATTATGACATGACCATCGACGAGACCTACTATGAACGCGGCATCAACCTGCTACATGGATTCCTCACCGAATTCTACGTCGATGAGCCGGAATACCTGGTCAAGGTGCCGAATAGTCTCGCCGATGTAGGAGTCCTCATGGAGCCCATGAGCATTGTAGAAAAAGGTATTGTCCAGGCATACGAGATCCAGCGCCGGCTGCGTCTGTGGTACCCGAAAAAGGCCCTCGTGCTGGGCGCCGGAGCTATCGGGCAGCTGGCCACCCTGGTCCTGAAGCTCCAGGGCCTCGACGTCGTCACCATGGCCAGGACCCCGGCGCCTCACCTCAAATCACAGCTCATTGAAGAGCTCGGAGCACGCTACCTCAGCACAGAAGAGATGGACCTGTCGGAGGTGATGGAGCGGCACGGGCCCTTCGACATCGTCTTCGAAGCTACCGGGGTCTCCTGGATCGCATTCAAGGCGATGGAGGTTCTCACCAAGAACGGCATCCTCGTGCTGACGAGCATCACCGGCGGTGACGCGAAGGTGGAGATACCGGGAGACAAGGTCAATCTCGACTTCGTTCTGCACAATAAGGTGATGTTCGGAACGGTCAACGCGAACCGGGAATACTTCG
The DNA here is from genome assembly GCA_003509045.1 of Planctomycetota bacterium. Lineage (GTDB taxonomy): Bacteria > Planctomycetota > UBA8108 > UBA8108 > UBA8108 > UBA8108. Next base: position 3,166 of record DODI01000245.1, read on the forward strand.
AGCTGGGCGTGAAAGATTTCGCCCATGCCCAGAGCGCCTACCCGGGCTGGCTGGCTAAGCTGCTCTCTCACCCGGTCGAAGGTCTCGGTGAATATGAGAAGATGATGCATCTCCTGACCACCGAGAAAAAGGCCGTCAAGGTGTTCCTCCAGATCAAACCTCTCGACGCCAGCTGATCCTTTGAATCCCCTCGA
>DODI01000430.1:0-4596 GCA_003509045.1 Planctomycetota bacterium
CCGCCATGCTGATGGAAACCTCGGCCTTCTCAGCCTCCTCCTTGAGCTCGCCAGTAACCTCGGTGGTCACGAAGGCGTCCTTCTCAGCCATGATCCGGAAATTCCCATCTTCCATGTCACTGAAAATGAAACGACCATCGGCGCCTGACTCAGAGACCGCCAGGGGAGAAGAAAAAAGACGCATGATCCCGCGCGGCGGTCCGCCCCTGCCGCGTCCAAAGCCGCTCATCCTGTTCTCATAGAGGGACAGCTTGACTCCTGCCAGGGGATTATTCGAAGCATCCATGACCAGCCCGCCGACACCACGCCCCTTGCCTAACATCAACTCGACATCAACCGATCCGGATGCGACCGCGTCGACAGCACCGGTGGAATAGCCAGTAGAGTTACCGCGAACATCAAACTCGCCCGCGTAAACATTCAGTGAGAAAAGACCGTTGGCATCACTCAGAGTCTCATCGACTGAGCCTGTGCTGCCTCCGGGGCCTCGCCCGCCGCCCCAGCCGCGGCCTGCGGCCTTGGCAGCCGTTACGACCACCCCCTCGACAGGGGCTCCCTCCGGAGAGCGAACGACCCCCTTGATGACCTCGCCAAGACCCAGTTGGAAGTCCACCTTGGCTGATTCGCTGGTCCACTTCCAGCGCTCATTGCCAGGAGCAAACCCGGCGGCGCTGGTCAGGATGTCATATCGCCCCGGCTTGATAGCTGAGAGAGCGAACGCGTATTTTCCAGAGGCGTCGGTTTCGGTTCGATTCAAGGCCCCCCCTCTCACCGGGACCGATTCTTTTCCAAGAATACGCTGGCGGAACATGGTGTAGCGGTCAGCATCCTCCATTCCCTCCCAGGAGCCTGTAGCGCGAAGCAATACCCGGGCTGCCGGAATCGGATTCCCTTCGAGGTCGAGGACCGTACCGTGCAGCAAAGCCCCGCTCAGCTGCGCGCCGGCCGTCGCGGCCTCCCCCTCCTCATCTGTCGTCTCCGAAGAGCCTTCACCCGGGGCTGCCTGCTCATCAGCGCCGCCGGCTCCTCCTCCTTGCTCGGTAGCCTGTTGGGCCGACTCTACGCCATCATACTCCTCGTACTGCTCGCCGGAATCGGAGGCGAGGAAGTAGGCGATCAGCGCGACGAGAAGGAGAGATACGGAAAGAGGGATCAGTATTTTTTTCATCAGGAACAGCAACTCCACTAAACAAAAAACACGTTACATGGATGGCCTATAGAGGCTCTAAAGAGAGACGGTAAATTACTCAACCTCTTTTGAACCCCAATGATGAATAAGAGGACTTCATTAATCGAGATAATTGTAATCTCGATACTGTCAGAAGATGTAAGAGCCGCGCTTTACAGCCAAAAGAGCGGGAGGTCAGAATGCGGGAGCCTGATTTTCCCAGACATAAAGCCTTTCATGACAACAAAATGAGACCAACTGCACCCCACGCGGTTATCTGCAACGCTTTGCAGCACAACTCCTTGACAGAACGGGACCCTCGACTATATTCTCCTCATTCGGCAAATAATGAAAAACGTTCCCCGGTAGCTCAATTGGTAGAGTAGGTGGCTGTTAACCACTTGGTTCCTGGTTCGAGTCCAGGCCGGGGAGCCATTTTTCCTTTAACGAAAGATCCAGCCAGGTAATGCAGCGACTGCTGCCTTTATTCGCCTTATCCGTTCTTTCCTCGTGCCTGGGCGCCCCGGCTCCTGACCAGGAGTCCCCCGCCACCGGGCCAGCCCCCCATGCGTGGATTCACTTCACACGCTACGACAAGGATGTCGCGCTCTTCAATGGGTTCTACATTTATTACACCGACCGAGGCAAACCCCTCGAGTTCACCATAGAGGTTCCGCCCGACCCGACGCACAAGCTCGCCTTCAAGTGGATCACCAAGAACGGGCCGACTCGCTCGATGATCATCGAGGTCAATGGCGGCACAAAAACTGTCCGGCACCCCTCACGCGGAAACGGCAAACAGTCCTTCTTCTGGGATGTATTGCCCGTTAGCGAATTCGGCATCACAGAAAAACAGACCGGCGGGAGCTACAGCCTGCGCATCTCATGCCCTGAAGATGCCGAGGAAGACGGCGTGCTTGCAGGTATCCGGCTGGTCACCGACGAGGAGCAACTCACCCAGCCCGGATTCTCCCGCCCCAGCCACAAGATGACCCTCATCTCCCCCGGCTCCATGACGCAGGCTGAACGGGTCGCCACCCGTATCGACCGAGATGCTGCACGCCGCCGTGTCCATGCCAGCTGGGTCGGAAAGCGTGCCCTCACCAGGGCCGAAATAGCCGCGGATGAATTCCTCGCCGCCGCCGCGCGCTACGGCGACACCGTCATCACCCATGGACGCGACGTCTACGGACCGACGAAGACGCCGATGTTCACACGCTACCTGCACCGTGAGCGGCTCCGTTCTCCCGCCTCGATCGCTTCGATGCCCCCTGCCCTCGGCGGTGCCCCCCAGCCGATCGTGCAGACACAGTTCGACCGCACACAGAACCTGCTGCGGACCCTGGCGGCCCTCAGCCAGGCGACCGGGAACGCGAAGTACGCCGAGGCCGCCATGGAGGCAACGGCCCACGTTTTCGAACAGTACGAGATGCCCCATAGCGGCCTGGTCGTGTTCGGCAACCATATGACCATCGACCTCGTGGGCGACCGTTCCTACAGCGATGGACGAGCAGGAGACATCTTTGAACTCGAAGTGGCCTTCCCCTTCTACGACTTCTGGCATGACGTCTCGCCCCTGAAAACTGAACGCTTTGTGAAGGGCTGCTGGGAGGTGTACGTTCGCGACTGGCACACGATGCACTACAACCGGCATGCCGGCTTCAACAAGAACATCGATTTCAGCAAAACCTGGCAACGCCCATTGCAGGAGGTGAAGGACCTGCCGACCAGGATGGAAGTGCTCGGCTTCATCGACGTCGGACTTGACCTGGCCTTCGGCGGCTATTCCCTCGGCTGCCTGCAGGATGCAGCAAAGCCACGGCTATGGGCGGACCGCTACCTCAAGGTGCTCTCCTACCACCGCGACCCGAAGACCTCGATCTGGCCGATGCTGCTCTACACTCCGACAATCCGCCGCCACCTCGAGGTTTACCGGGAGGCCTTTCCGCAGGCCAACGTCACCGAGCCCCGCGTCATTATCTCAAGCTGGATCTACAGCATGCCGACCTTCTTCCTGGGCACCCTTGGCACCATCGAACAGGCACAGAAATACGGCCGCGGAGAAGAGCTCACCGAGGTGCACCAGCGAATAGATGAGTGGATTCTCGGCTACATGGCTGCAGCGTATAAGAGTGATTCCCACACGATGCGCAGCATCATCCTGGACGGAACAGATGTAACCGACCACGTCTTCAAGCCCGGCAAGGTTCTGCATGGCTGGGGGGCCAAGGAAGGCGACTCGTTCCTGGCAAACCCCCCATCTCCGTCCTTTCTCGCCGCTGTAGCCCGGGCCTACAGGCTCGCCGGCGCTCCGACCCGCGAACGCTACTGGCCGCTGCTTCGCAACCTCTTCAAGGGCGAAGGCCTCGGTGACCCCGGAGCGACACCAAAGGAGAAACCGGCCTACAAGTCCAGCGGTGTACTGGCTGAGCCCCCCTGTATTTTCGCCCTTGCCGACATTTACCGCGTTCACCGCAGACCGGAGACCCTGGAGTTGATGGAGACCCTGGGGCGTAAGCTCATCTCCCAGCGACAGGACCCGAGGTCAGGACTCTTTTCACTGCCCCCGGAGCGCCCCTACACAATGCGGCACAACCAGAGAACGAAAGAACCCTGGGAAGGCCTCACCAGCGGCGAACTCCTCAGCAGAGAGTTCAACTACGATCGCCCCAGGGTGGTCTCTCTCGATGTCATCGACCCCCTGGCGCTGCTTGCCGTGCACGCCTGCCGTACAGGCCAATTCAACAAGATACCCCAATGGCTTAAGGGCGGTGGTTGGGGTACCGGCACCGGCTGCGGCCACACAATCAACCAGGACCTCGAACGCTGGTTCGATCGCGAAAAGCTGGAAAAACACTACGAGGAGCGGCAGGCCTGGCTCAAGGAGAGGGGCTACGTCATTGGAAATGGATGGCATCCAGCGCCTGCAGAAAGGCCATGAGCCCACCGCGCGAGCCTGGCTGCAGGAGGTCAGCGCGCGCTGGAAATAGGCAGACGGCCCGGAAGCAAAGAAACCCGAGGAACCTGACTCCACTCTATTGTATTATCCACAGGCAAAGCTGATGAACCGCGCCTCCCTCACTCTTCCCATCTGAGTTGGATTACCCGCATGACGATCAGACTGACAAGCTTGCTGTTCCTTGTGATCCTGTGCATCACCGAGAGCTCTCCTGCCGCCGATGGCAAGGTCAACTTCAGCCGCGACATCCTCCCGCTGCTGTCTGACAACTGCTTCAAATGCCACGGCCCAGACGCGGCCAACCGCAAGGCCAAGCTGCGGCTTGACCGACACGATGCCTCTCTCGAGAAAATCGAGAAGGGCCGCGCGACCATCGTCCCGGGCAAGAGCGCTCTCAGCGAGCTCTATAGCAGAATCACGGCGGCAGACCCTGACGACAGGATGCCGCCGCCCGACACTGGCAAGACGC
>DODI01000430.1:4896-5166 GCA_003509045.1 Planctomycetota bacterium
ACCCCCGACACTGGCAAGACGCTCTCAAAGACGGAGATCGGATTGATTCGGAGGTGGCTCGATTCCGGCGCCAAATGGTCCGGGCACTGGGCCTTCCAGCCTCCCGAGAGCCAGGAGGTCCCGGCGGCGAAAAAAGACTGGAAACTGAACAACCCCGTCGACAACTTCATCCAGACGGCTCTTTCCTCTGCCGGGCTCACCCCGCAAGAGCGAGCCTCAAAGGGAACTCTGATTCGCCGTGTAACCCTCGACCTGACCGGCCTGCCGCCG
>DODI01000225.1:0-1794 GCA_003509045.1 Planctomycetota bacterium
GAGGATGGGGCTCTCAACCGGCTTGTGCCGGATCACGATGTTGAGGGTGTCGGATTGTCCCCACCGGTCGATCTCGACCTGGACCGGTTGCCCGGGCTCCTGGTTCCCCAGGATCGCCCGGATGTCCTCAGGCCTGAGACCGATGGTCGATTCTCCCGCCAGGGCGACCACCCGGTCACCCGCGTGCAGCCCCTTGCGCGTGGCGGTGTTGTTCTTGTGGGGGAAGGTCCTGGCGACGATGAGGGGAGACAGCCTGCCGAGCTTGAAGAACTCAGCTCCGAGGCCCAGCTGGCGTCCGGCGCTTCTTCTGCGCGCCCGGTCGAGGTCGGCTGGCGAGAGGAAAGTGGAAAAGTCGAGCTGGTCGACAAGGGCCCTGAAGGCCTCGGAGGCCAGGGCCTTGATGTTCACCTCCGCCGGGTTGACGAATTCTCCACGGAGCATGTCGATGAATTCTTCCAGCGCGTCGCCCGGCCCCTCCCGGCGCTTGATCTCGAGGTCCTTGATACGCTTTGCGAGCTGAGTATTTTCTCTCTGTAGTTTTTCGAGCTGATCGAGGAGGTCAGGTGCCTGGCCGTTGAGCCGCGCCGCGCGCTCAAAGAGCAGCCGGGCCAGGGCGCCCCGTCCGCTTTGCTCGCCGCTGAGCTTCCTGATGAAGGCGAGTACGATGGGGTCGAGGGCACCTCGCGGGCTCATGCGGGCGATCGCGAGCGCCGCCTCCGAGCGAATCGCAAAGCTTCTGCGGGTGTCGTGAACCAGGCGCAGCAGAGGAAGGCGTGAGCCGGTGTTGTCCAGGCGGTCGAGAGCGAGGCCGGCCGCGATGAGGAGCCGAGGTTTGTCCTTCTTGACGGCCCCCTCCAGGATGTTAGCCAGGGTGCTCTTGACCCGGTCGAGCTCTCCACTTTCACCGAGCAGGCGGATGGCGAGGCAGCGGATCTCCTTGCTGGCCGCCTTGCGCGCCAGGACGAGAGCGCTGGTCAGGCCGAGCCTTCGCAGCCCGGGATCCTGCTTCCGGGTGAGCGCCAGGGCGGCCGCGACGAATCGGTATTCTTCACCCCGGTCGAAGAACCCTTCATCCTTGAGGGTCTCTTTGAGCTGCCTGCCGACTTCTTCCGAGAGCCCGGCGGCGAGCTCCTGCACGGTGTTGAGCAGGGCGTCGGGGGAGGCGTCTTTTACGGCGGCTAGCCGGCGTTCGAGGCTCTCCTTTTCTCCAGACTGGGTCCGGGCCGGCAGCGGCCAGGAGCAAAACAATCCCAGGAGAAGGAAGAATTTGAGTGTCGCTGTTGTGTATTTCATGGCGCCAGGGCGGCCGGGGCTTTCTGACAGGAACAGGGTGTATCCGCGATTATCGCGTCCAGGCCCTCCTTCAGTGAACGGCAAAATGGTCAGTACCCCCTCCATCTTAACCCCGAGGTGGAAATAGACCGCTCACTGCCTTATTCTCAAGCCTCCAAGTCGATATATCAAAATGGCTTAAGAAAGAATCAGGCTTCCGATGACCGATAACGTGGATCTTCCGCGATTGAGCAGCAGCGAGGAAATTTCCGGGCTGCTCGAGCTCTCAGGAGAGAGATCTGTGATGGTATTCAAGCACAGCACCCGCTGTCCGATCAGCACCTTCGCGCAGCGTGAGTTCATGAGTTATCTCCCCGGCGCGCGGGAGAGGGGAGTTCACTGCGTCATGGTGCTCGTGGTCGAAGACAGACCGGTGTCTCTCGAGCTTGCCGAGCGACTTGGGGTACGACACCAGTCTCCCCAGGCGATCCTGGTCAGGGATGGGCAGGCGGTCTGGAATGA
>DODI01000225.1:2140-2738 GCA_003509045.1 Planctomycetota bacterium
CGGCGCTGAAGGATGCCGAGGGAAGATGAGCCGGGCTCCAGGTGACGGCAGGTCGGCGACGGGCATGATTGGGCTTGGACTTCTGGGTTCGGCCATCGCTCAGCGTCTGCTTGAACACGGCCTTGAGGTCGTCGGCTTCGATATCGATCCTGGCCGCGCCCCGGAGCTTGGAATTGAGGCCGCCGACTCGCCTGCGCAACTGGCCGCGCGAGTCGAGAGGATCGTGCTCTGCCTGCCCGACTCGGCTGCCGTGGAGGAGGTTTGCGGAGGTTCCTCAGGGCTCCTGTCGGCGGCCGCTAGTCGATTGGAGCTCGTCATCGACTGTACGACCGGCGACCCTGACCGGAGTGAGGCCCTGGCGGGCAGGATGGGCGGGGCTGGCATCGCCTTTGTCGAGGCGGAGGTCAGCGGCTCCTCGGAGCTCATGCTCTCTGGTGAGGCGGCTCTTCTTGTAGGCGCGGAGCGCGGGAGCCTCGAGGCGGCGGCCGAACTTCTGAATGCTCTCTCCCCGGTAGTATTTCATCTCGGCCCGGTGGGAGCCGGGGCGAAGATGAAGCTCGTGTCGAACCTTGCCGTCGGCCTGAACCGGCTGGTTCTT
>DODI01000577.1:0-2910 GCA_003509045.1 Planctomycetota bacterium
AGCACCCTGCGGAAATCCGTGACGGCGGAGCAGCCATCGGATTTGTAGTGCGAATTGACCAGCTTTTGCGCCGATTCGCTGCGACTCTTATAGACATCGCAGACCGAGACCGCGCGCGCATCGGGCTGTCGCAGGAACATCCGCAGGTTCCGGTTGACCCCGTGCCCACCCATGCCGATGAAGCCCATGTTGACCTTCTCGCTGGGCAGAAGTTTACCCACCCAGGCCGCGGGAGCCCCCCGAGCCTGGCCTATAGCCGCCACCCCGGCAGCCGCTCCTGCCAGGAAACCTCTCCTGCTCAGGCTCTTCCGTCTCGATGAAGTATCCATAGCGCGTCTTTTCATGAGGACTCCGATCCCTGTTTCTTGTCTCTATACTCGGTGTTTTCCCAAGGATAAGATCATAGCCTGAGCGGGCGCGTGGCTTCCAGAAAGTAACAAAGCCGTAAAAGGCTTTCGACAACCGGGCTATAACTGGCAGCCCGGATCTCCTTTCTCAAAGCGACGAAGTGGAAGTTAGGAATAAACTGCTGGAACAGATGGGCTGATTCGTCTGTACTGGAAGTCTTCCTTTTTGAAAGCAAACGAATGGAAAAAACATTCCGACACCCCAGACAAACGGAGACACCATGCTGAAATCTTCTGTTCTCTTCACGGCGATTCTGACCCTCACCTGCCAGCTGACCTTTGCCGAGCACCCCCACCGCGTGGTGTGGGAGGGCGACTCCGGACCGGGAAAGGGCAAGCACATCGTGCTGATCGCCGGTGACCACGAGTACCGCGGCGAGGAGACCCTCCCCGCGCTCGGCAGGATCCTGGCGAAGCACTACGGCTTCAAATGCAGCGTCTTCTTCACCACCGACAGGAAGACCGGCTTCATCCAGCCCGGCAGCTCCTGGATCTCGGGTCTCGCGGACCTGAAAACGGCCGACCTCATGATCGTCTTCCTGCGTTTTCAGAACTTCCCGCACGAAGAGATGCAGCACTTCGTCGACTACCTCGATGCCGGCAAGCCCGTCATGGGCCTCAGAACATCGACTCACGCCTTCAATGGAACCCGGGACGCCTACGCGAAATACTCCAATGGCTATAACGGTAAGGACTACAAGGGCGGCTTCGGGGAGCAGGTGCTCGGCGAGAACTGGGTCGGCCACTACGGCAGGAACCACCGCCAGAGCTCGATCCTGCTCCTTGAGAAGGACCAGCTGAGCCACCCGATCCTGCGCGGGGTCAAGAATGTCCACACCCAATGCGGCGGCTACAAGGCCTTCCCTCTCAAAGGTAGCGTGACACTCGCTCGCGGCCGGATTCTCAACGGCATGAAGGCCGATGCGGAACCCGACAAGACCAAGGAAGAGATGCCCGTAGTGTGGACAAGAAGCTACAAGGGCAGCAAGTCGGGCAAGGAGGGCAGGGTCTTCACGACGACGCACGGCGCCTCCGAGGACATCATCAACGATGGCTTCCGCCGCATGATGGTCAACGGCGCGCTCTGGTGCCTCAGCATGGATGACAGCATCAAGCCTGACGGCCGGATCGACTTCGTCGGTCCCTACAATCCAGTCACCTTCAGCTTTGGCGGTCATCGGAAGAACGTAAAGCCGTCCGAGCTCGAGGGCTGGGAATCACCGATTCTTTCGAGTGAGCCGGCTCCCGGCAGGAAGAAAAAGAAAAAGTAAAGCCCGGGGCTTCCCGACGGACCCGGAGGCGGTCTATTTTGCGCGGACAACCTCCAGGAGCGCCTTCGCCATCGCCTCTCCGATGAGGCAATAGGTTTCGGCGTTGCCGTTCCAGTGGTAGCCCTGTCCCGAGGGAGACTCCTCGCGGGGGCGGAAGAAGTCACGCGTCTCAACCGACACGACCCGGCCCTTGAACTCGGGTCGCCTGGCAACGGCATGCTGGGCTGCGATAATCCCCAGGCGACGATCGACCTTCTGCCCCCGTCCGCCGAAGCCGCTCACGGCGATGCTCACCGGCAGGCCGGGTACCTTCCACTCCTTGCGGAGATCCTTCACCAGGTTGGCCAGGTTCTCTTCATAAACCTCCACCCAGGGTTTCTTGAGGCCATCGTTCCAGCCCTGGTGCCAGAAGAAGCCTGAGAGCTCATACCCTTTTCCATCGTAGGCCGGAAACAGCTTGCCGATATCAGCGAGAACAGCCCGCACGTGGCTGAGCATCTCGGTGTAATACGGTCCCACCTCTCCGCCGGATCTTGGCGGCCGAAAGTCCTTCACCAGCGTTTTGCCGCCCCAGGCTGTCTTGATCAGAAGCACCTGCTCCTTGAAGGCCTCTCCCAGCACGTGGCCGATCTGGAATTCCGGGCCGATCATCCGGGACTTCGCCCCGTAGCCGACGCTGAGGCCGCCCTTGCGGCCAAGGTACCAGATCCAGACATCGTCGCGCACCCGCCAACTGCCGTCCCTGTTCACGGCAGGGGCATACTTCTTCGCCGTCTTCGGATCCTTGACCAGGTACTCGAGAGATCCCTTTCCCCCATTTTTGCTCCTGGGATTGATCGCGATCTGCCCCGCCCCCTCCATGTTGGACTGGCCGGCGAGAACAAAGACCTTGAGTTTGCCCTGGGCGTGGACCGGGCCGGTCAAAAAGAGGAGCATGGCAGCAGCAGAGAGAGCGAGACGCATGGGTGACTCCGGGGAAAAATACCTGGGAACGCAGAACGGGAAGCTCAGGACTTGCGACCGAGCATACGATCGAGAGAATCCGAGGTCTGGTAGACCAGGGCTTCCGGGTAATGCAGGTATGGGTGGAAATATTCGAAGGTCAGGTAGCCATCGTAGCCCGTCTCCTCGAAGGTTTCCATGACCGCGGGCCAGTCCGTCGTCCCATCAAGCAGCGGCCGAAAGGTCTCGAGCGAATAGTCCGTTCCCTTCTTGGTGAATTCCTTGAGATG
>DODI01000142.1:0-5038 GCA_003509045.1 Planctomycetota bacterium
GACCCTGCTGAAACCCTCAAGGGGCTCGCGAGCCGATCGGCCCAGACGAGAAGGCTGAGTCTCATCTCTCTCGACCGGATGGGCTTCAAGCTCTCCATCAACCAGGTCATCCCGCTGCTCGACACCAAGGATTCAGCGCTCAAGCGCGCCGCCATGGAGATTGCCGGCCGCTACCCCGACTGGGCGAAAAACATCTCATCGCTGATCGACACCTGGCTGAAAACGGAAAAACCCGGCCTGGATGAGAGAGCCATGCTCAGGGGCGCGGTCAAGGCCTTCAACGCCAATCCGGAGGTCCGCAGCGTGGTGGCCGCGCACCTCGAGGACGAGGCCGGCTCGGCTGAAAAGCTGTCGGCTCTCCTGGAGGCCGTAGCCCGATGCGGAAGCGCGGGACTGCCTGCGGAATGGAAAAAGGGCTTCCGGGAAGTACTGGACCGTGACAACGAAGCGCTCAGAAGCCAGGCGGTGGCGACCCTTCGTATCCTCGGTGAAACCGGCTTCCGGGAGAGGCTCCTCGAGCTCGCCAATACTGCTGGAACCCCCCAGCGCCTGAAAATTTCGGCCCTCGCCGCCGTCACAATTGACCGCGGCAAGCTTGATGACAAAGCTGTCGACCTGCTTCTTTCCCAGCTCCAGCCCGACAGCAAGCCATCCCTGCGGCTGCAGGCCTCACGAGCCCTCTCGGAGGCGGCCCTCAGCACAAAGCAACTCACCCGGCTGGCCGACAGGCTGCCCGGCTGCGGCCCGCTGGAGCTGCCGCTGCTGGCCAACGCATTTGAGCGTCCCGGAACAGGCTTCTACGTAAACGTCGACGTCGATGTAAAAGACGAAGCGAGCGGCCGCGTCTCGGGCACCCATAAGGGGCCGGCCGCCTCCCTCGATGACCCGGGAGGTGACGGCGCGGTCTGGAACTCCTGGAACCCTCTCTCCGGAACACGGCTCAGCGAATTGATCGACTCGATGGGCCGCATCGTCCCCCGCCTTACCGTCGGCAGCCCCACCGGCGCCAGCCTCACGGGTTTTGCCAGGGGAAGGACCAATCCCCTGCTGGTAGATTTTGTCTTCAACGGAAAGAAAGGCGGGGGAGGCCGCCACCAGGAATACGTAACCGGCTTTGACCTTGGAGGCCTGGATCCGGCCGGGGCCTACAAGCTCGTGTTCTATGGAACCTGGGAACCCCTGGGCGAGAAGATGCAGGGCTCGGAAGTTCGGGTCCAGCACCTGGGCGGCTCCGGGAAGAAAGACATAGCCGGGCTGAAAACCGACCAGGAAGTTTTCTCCGAGGGCTTGTCGCACACCCTCTTCGAGGGACTGCGGCCGCTTCCTGATGGACGAATCAGGGTCTCCTGGACAGCGGCCAAAGCGGACCGGAAAGAAAACCAGGGCGCCTTCAACGGCTTCACCCTCATCTCAAAAACCGCTGGAGGAAACCCTGAGATGGAGAAGCTCGGCGGCAAGCTGCTCTCCTCGCTGCAGAAGTCCAAGGGCTTGACCTCGCTCCAGCCATCCCGGCTCGAACGGATTTTCCGGGGCTACCCCCGAAGCATTCGCCGGAAGTCCTCAGCCCTCATCGAGAGCATGGCTGAAAATGACCGGGGAAAAGCCGGGCGAATCGAAGGATTCCTCACCCGCATGGAAGGCGCCAGCATCGAGAAGGGCAGGGAGCTCTTCTTCGGCAAGAAGGCCGCCTGCTCCACCTGCCATAAGATAGAGGAACGCGGCGGGGACATTGGACCCGATCTCTCACGCATCGGACAGATCCGCGGCTGGCGTGACCTGCTTGAATCCACCCTCTACCCAAGCTCGACCATCGTCAACAGCTTTGAGACCCACACCATCATCACCCGCGACGGCCGCCCGCTCACCGGTATCGTCCGCCACGAGACCATCGATACCGTCACCCTGGCGACTGCCCAGCTCGAGGAGGTCTCGATCCCCCGCGCCAGCATAGTCCGCATGGAGCCCACGGCGGTATCCCTCATGCCACAGGGCCTGGACAAGAACATCGGCGACGATGATTTCCCCCACATCATCGCCTTCCTCAAGAGCCTCAGGTAGATCGCGGCGCCTGCTCAGGCGTAGAGCTGGATCGTCGGCTTGACGATGAGTTCGGGAACCGAGGCCCGCGCCGGGAGCTTCGCCACCGCCACCACCATGGCGGCCACATCTGCGGGCTGAAGGATACGGGTCTTGTGTTCATCGCTGACCTTCTGTGGGCGATTGTCGAGGATAGGCGTGTCCACCTCGCCAGGGTAGACGTTGGTGATACGGATCCCATTATCACCCTCTTCGTAGCCCGCCCCGATACCAAGCGCCCGCTGAGCGAACTTGGACGCGCCGTAGGCGATTCCACCTAGCGGAATAGGCCTCTTCCCGGCGGTCGAGCAAATATTGACAATCAATCCATCCTGGCGCTCACGCATTCCCGGCAGCACGGCGTACATGCAGTTGAAGGGTCCCGTGGCATTGACAGACATGACGCGGTCCCAGTCCTCCGGGGTGGTCTCGGCCATCGACCGCTCTCGAACGTTGATCCCGGCGTTGATGACGATGATGTCGATCCCGCCGAGGGTCTCCTCTACCCAGGAGAAGAACTCGCCCGTGCTTTCGCGGTCAGCGACATCGCAGGACATCGTGAGAATCGCGTTCTCTCCAGTATGCAGCCCGGCTGTCTCCAGCAGGGGCTCTTCTCTGCGTCCGCAGATAGCCACATGGCTCCCCTCAGCGGCGAAGGCAAGGGCCACCCCTCGTCCAATTCCTGTTCCGCCACCGGTAACGACAACTCTCTTGTCTTTAAGATCCACGATAGAACCCTCTCTACTTGCTAATGCGGGCGACCGCCGGCGCAGCGGGACAGGAGCTAGCCAACATCCCTCTCATACGACCGGAAGCTGTAAGCATACTGGTTTTTTTCATCCGGCTCATGGCATTCTTCTCCCGCGAGCCGAAAGCCTTCGAGCACATCCGGCGGCAAGGACACATCTCCCTCTACCTCCGCCTCCACCAGGGTTACGTAGAGCCTGCTGGATGCGGGCAGGGCAAGGGCGTAGATGGATGCTCCTCCGACGACAAAGACCTCATCATCTCCTGCCGCAGCCTCAAGGGCGGCATCCAGCGACTGGACCACGAGGCAACCCTCAGCCCGGTATTCGGGGTCACGGGTCAGCACGATGCTCGTTCGTCCCGGCAGGGGGCGGCCAATCGACTCCCAGGTCTTCCTCCCCATGACGATATGATGCCCCATGGTGAGAGCCTTGAATCTCTGCAGGTCGGCAGAGAGACGCCAGGGAAGATCCCCGTCCCTTCCGATGACATAATTCTCCGACATGGCCCAGATACACGACAACTTCATACCGCGACCGGAGCCTTGATGTGGGGATGGGGGTCGTAATCCTCGAGCTGAAAATCCTCGAACCGGAAGGAGAAGATGTCGTCAACCTCGCTGTTCAACTGCATCGATGGCAGCTCCCGAGGTTCACGCGAGAGCTGCAGCTTTGCCTGCTCCAGGTGATTGGAATAGAGGTGAACATCTCCGAAGGTGTGAACAAACTCTCCCGGCTCAAGCCCGGCGACCTGGGCTGCCATCAGCAGGAGCAGCGAATAGCTGGCTATATTGAAGGGAACCCCCAGGAAGGCATCCGCGCTTCTCTGGTAGAGCTGGCAGGAGAGCTTTCCTTCCGCCACATAAAACTGGTAGAGGAGATGACAGGGAGGAAGAGCCATGGACTCCAGCTCCCCTACATTCCAGGCGCTCACGATCAGCCGCCGTGAATCCGGGGTCTTCCTGATCTGCTCAATCACCTGCGACACCTGGTCAATGGTCCCGCCATCGAGAGTCCCCCAGGAACGCCACTGGTGCCCGTAGACCGGCCCGAGGTTCCCCGCATCGTCCGCCCACTCATCCCAGATTCCTACACCGTTCTCCTTGAGATAGGCGGTGTTCGTGTCCCCCTGGAGAAACCACAACAGCTCATGAATGATCGAGCGCAGATGCAACTTCTTCGTGGTCAGGAGGGGGAAACCCCGGGCAAGGTCAAATCGCATCTGGTGGCCAAACACGCTGGTCGTACCGGTTCCGGTGCGGTCACCTTTCTCGACGCCTTCGTCAAAAATACGCTTTAAGAGATCCAGGTACTGTCTCATGATTCAGCCTTGGCTTCTGAGGATTTCCGTCAGAATAACCGGCTCCTCACCAGTTTGTTCAGCATATTCCTCCCGGGTCGGGAGCAGCCGTGTCCGAAGTTTTTCCTCGTGATGAAGAGCGATATCCTCGAGGCGATGCTCGACAAACGGATTCCGAAATCTCTCCAGCACCTCGCGGGCGAAGCCCTCCGCATCATCCACTCGTCCGCTAACCGTGGGCACTATCTCCTGAAAGAGAAGTTCGCGCAACCAGGAACCGAGCTCGGAGTCCTCCACGGCTTCTCTCACTGTCTGGAATCCGGCAGGTAAAGCCTTTGCCACCAGCGCCGTGTGGGCTCCGTTGAGGATCCTGACCTTGCGCAACGCGTAAGGCGTAACATCATCCACTGGCAGAATAGCGGGGTGAGAAAACAGCTCGAGCACACCATCCGTCTTCTCAATAGCGAAGAGAGCGAAAGGCTCGCAGGCCACCACCAGGGGATCTTCATCGAGCAGTGGATGCTCGTCGGGCGTCCCGGTGACAATCCGGTCAACGAGGTTCTCGTGCCAGGAGCATTCCCTCGCGGCCCAATGGAGAAAACCCGGAGCCGCCCCCCAGAGCTCGCCAAGCCCCAGCACGATCCCCCTCAGCCTGCTGGCGTTGTGTTCGATGAGCTCGCAGGGAAGGACCGTCAGTCCAGGCAGGCCGACCTCAAAGCGGGCCAGCAGTACCTGTAGAAGTTTGGCGGGAAAAGAGTTCGGTGGAGAAGAATCAAGCCCATCTGATGCATCTACCTCGTATCCCTTCTCGGTCGTGTTCGATACCACGACCCGCAGCTCAGGCGAGCGTGCCAGCTCAAGCACCTCATCCCAGCTGTCCCCCGCAACCAGGGCCCTGCTGATGCTCTCAACCCGC
>DODI01000136.1:0-3856 GCA_003509045.1 Planctomycetota bacterium
CCTGCGGGTCCATAAAATAGGCCGTACGGGCGTCGCGCTTGTAGGTCTCGGGATTCTCTTCGTGGAGCTTGTTCTGGAGATTGGGCATGGGCACCACCACCGAGCCTTCCGGGCCTCTGAAGAGAAGTCCGCAGCATTCCTCAGGGTATTCCGCCTCCGCCGCGGCGGTCATTTCATCGTGGTTTTCCCGGGAGATACGCAAGCTGGCCGCCTCCTGTGCGGGTCGTTTCAATGGCCGAAGTATACAGTGAAAAGGGTCCTGGCTCCGGATGAAAGATTACGGGACCCTGCGGAGTCCGCTCGTGAGGCCCCGCGTTCGTTCTTTCCTGCCGCCGCCGCGGATGAACATGTTATACTCTACCCTTTGGCTCCAGCTTGATGGGAAGCGGAGTCCCTTCTCCCGGTGGGAAGGCCGAGAAACCCCCTGGACGATAGCTTCATGGCGAAGAAGGAACCTATTCAAGACGGTGCCGCCGAGACCGATGGCCTGGAAATACCCGAGCTCGTCTCCCGCCCGCGCCGCAACAGGAAATCAGAGGCTGTTCGAAGCCTGGTGAGGGAGACCCACCTGCGGCGGGACAATCTCATCTGGCCTCTCTTCGTTGTCGATGGGTCATCGCAGAAGATCCCCATCGATTCGATGCCTGATTGTTTTCGCTATAGCCCCGACGTCCTCGTCACCGAGGCGAAGGAGGCGTTCAAGCGGGGGATTCCCGCCGTCGCTCTCTTCCCCGCTCTCCCCGATTCCCTGAAGGACAGGCTGGGAACCGAGTCGACCAACCCGGATGGCCTGCTTCAGCGTACCGTTCGACAGCTGAAGGATGCCCTGCCGGAGCTTGCCGTCATCACCGATGTCGCGCTGGACCCTTATTCCAGCGACGGCCACGATGGGATTGTCGAAGATGGGGTGATACTCAACGATGAGACCCTCGAGGTCCTTGCCGCCATGTCGGTCTCCCAGGCGGAGGCCGGGGCGGACATCATCGCGCCCTCGGACATGATGGATGGAAGGGTCGGCCGCATTCGCGAGGCTCTCGACGCCGCCGGCTTCACCAGCGTGAGCATCTTGAGCTACTCGGCAAAATACGCCTCGGCCTTCTATGGTCCTTTTCGAGACGCGCTCGATTCCGAGCCGCGCTCAGGCGACAAGAAGACCTACCAGATGGATCCCGCCAATTGCGAGGAGGCGGTTCGCGAGGTCTTCCTCGACGAGGAAGAGGGGGCGGATATCGTCATGGTCAAGCCGGCCTTAGCCTACCTCGACGTCATCGCCAGGGTCAAATCCGAGACCATGCTGCCCGTGGCCGCCTATAATGTGAGCGGGGAATACGCGATGTTGAAGGCTGCGGCCCGCCTCGGCTGGCTCGATGAGGATGCTGCGGTGATGGAGACTCTCCTGGCGATCAGGAGAGCCGGGGCCGACATGATCCTGACCTATTTCGCGCGGGACGTGGCCGAGAGACTGTGACGAGCGCGCCGTGAAGATCGACCGCAGAGGTACACTGGCCGTCCTGGCCAACGTCTGTATCTGGGGTTCGACCCCGGTCATGCTCAAGGAGCTCACCGCCTATCTGCCCGATGATCCCTGGACGGCGAACGGCATTCGGTACCCCATCGCCGCCATGCTCCTGTGGCCCGCTCTGTACCTTGCCTGGCAACGGGGTGACCTGGGAAACAGGGTGCTCTCACGGGCGCTGGTGCCCGCGGCCTTCGCCTTCATTGGACAGATTTTCTGGGCGGCTGCACCCTACTACATCCAGGCCAATGCCATCGGTTTCTTCATCAAGGCATCGACGATCTGGGCGGTGGCGGCGGCGATGATCCTGTTTCCAACGGAGCGCGCCCTGCTTGGCAGCCCTCGTTTCGGCATCGGTCTGTTGCTGGCCTTTGCCGGGCTCGTGGGGCTTGCCATCTCAGGCGGCGTCTTCAGCCATTCGGTGAACGGTCAGGGTATTGCGATCATTCTCCTCTGCGGCGTTTTTTTTGGGCTCTATGGGGTCAGCGTGCGCTATTTCATGGAGGGGATCTCGCCGCTGATTTCCTTCGGTGTTGTTGCCCAGTACGTTTCGGTAGGCACCGTCATCCTCATGGTTTTTTTCGGGCGGCCAGGCTCCATCGGGGCTCTGTCGCAGTGGGGCTGGTTCCTGGTTGTCTCAACGGCCGTTCTGGGGGTCTGTATCGCCCATATCTTCTTCTATGTCGCGTTGCTTCGACTGGGGGCCTCTATCACCTCGTCCTTCCAGATGCTGAGTCCCTTTCTTACGAGCATCGTGGCCGCGCTCTACCTTGGAGAGAAAATGGAGGGCGGAGCCTGGGCCTGGGCGGCGGGTTCTTGCCTGGTGGTCGGGGGGCTCTGCCTGCTCTGGGCGCAGAATGACCTCGCCGGGGATGAAGGTACCGAAGCTTCCACTCAGGAGCCGCAGTTGAGCTCGTCGGGCGAGGGGTCCTCACCGGCGAGTGGATAGGGCGGGCTCGGCGGCGCGCCGCCCTGAAAGAGGAAGAGGAACAGGCTGATCGCATCGGTCACGTGAACCAATCCATTGTCATCGAAATCGCTGGCATCGGGGCAGAGCTCCCGGTTGCCGAGGAAGAGCATCGTCAGGGTGTAGATTCCGTCAGTCAGTCCCAGTGTGCCGGAGAGGTCGGAGTCTCCGCGCACGAAGTTTTTTCCGTCGAGGTAATAGAAGGCCGAGGAGAAGGTCGCCGAGCCGGATGGACCCGTGACGGTCAGGTCTCGGGGCCCCCTCAGGTCGGATGGGGGAAGGACGGCCTCGATCCTGTTCGAGCAGATGACCCGTACGTCTTCAACCTCCCGCTCTCCAAGCAGTACCCGCGTGCCCGGTCCCGCCTCGAAACCGCCGCCGGAAATCGTGACCGGAATGGGAACCCCCAGCTCGCCGCTGAAGGGTTCGATCGCGGTGATCCGGTAGCGCCTCTCGCTCAGCAGTCGGCCGCTCACGGCTACGACCTCGCCCGCGTCGGGTACGTCCTCTTCCCGGCCATCACCGCGCATCGCGTTTACGAAAAGGTCGGGATGTCCATCGCCATCCGCATCTCCGGCGACCATCGAATAGGCGAGGAGATCTTCCGGTTCCGCGCCGACAACCGCCTTGATCCTGAGGTTGCAGGGAAGCTCCTCGCGCAGGGGCTCCCAGCTTTCCGGGAGCCCGATGGGGTCTCCATAGATGACCAGGGCGGCTCCCACATTGCTGCGCAGGCTCAGGCCACTGCCGGAGTCGTAGCGCGGGATTCCAACGCAGAGGTCATCGAATCCGTCGCGGTCCAGGTCGGCCGCGGTCAGCGTGTCGGCGAGTATGTCTCCGGGATAGCTGCCGAAGAGGAAGGCCGTACGAAGACCCTCCGGCTGTCTTGCGACAGGCTCAGGCGAGAGATCGATGGTCACTCCGCGAAGGCCATCCCAGCCGTAGATGATCGCGGCCATCCCGGCCCGGCTCTCCTGGCGCGGGCCAGCGGCCAGGAGACCCCCTAGTATGAGGTCCATTCGGCCATCGCCGTTGAGGTCGCCCGTGCTGAGCTCTTCACCCAGCATGTCCGCGCTCTTGCGGCCGTAGATGGTGGTGAGACGCTGGTTGAGAGGAGCCTCCAGGGGCTCTCCAAGATCGATAAGCGGCGGCAGTCGGCCGCCGTTGTCGGCGCTGGAATAGAAGACATAGATCTCTCCGCAATTGGGGCGCCCGTTTCCCGGTCCGTCCCCTCCGCCGATACCTACAGCGGCTATCGGGCTTCCGCCTGACAGCGAAGCCGACAGACGCGCCAGGGCGGCGGCCACGATCAGCTCGTCGCGGCCGTCTCCATCGAGATCCCGCGCATGGATGCTCGAGCCGAAGTGATCTCC
>DODI01000136.1:4253-6078 GCA_003509045.1 Planctomycetota bacterium
CCGTAGACCACGTAGACCTTGCCGGAGCGGATCCGGGAGTCGGCTCCTC
Organism: Planctomycetota bacterium; assembly: GCA_003509045.1. GTDB lineage: Bacteria > Planctomycetota > UBA8108 > UBA8108 > UBA8108 > UBA8108. Next base: position 4,303 of record DODI01000136.1, read on the forward strand.
TCGGCGCCACCGGGAACTGGTCCGCGCCAAGGAGTATGTCGTCAATCCCATCTCCATCGAGGTCGCCGCTCTCGACCCAGACCCCGGCCCTCTCTCCCTCTTCGCCGCCGAGGAGGAGGATCACTTCATCATTAGGGATGAGGAGGTCCAGCGTGCTGCCGGCATCGAGCAGTCCCCTGCGGCCAAGCACCACGAAGACTCCGCCGCAGTTGTCGCGCACGAGCTCGCCGTCGGCGGCAACCTGGTCGAGATTCTGGGCTCCCACGAGGAGGTCATCGATGCCGTCTCCATTTACGTCCGCGGTAAAGAGCTCTGTACCCAGAAAGTCTCCGCTCCGTCCCCCGATCAAGGTCAGCCCGGGAGCCGAGCCGGCCCGTCCTACCCTGTCGAGCTCTCCTTCCAGCCGGCCATCTCCGGGGTAGATGTAGACCTCGCCTCCTGCGCTCCTGGCATCAAAAGGTCCAGTGTTGGCGAACATGGCAGTGCTGACAAAATCGGTTCTACCATCGCCATCGAAATCGCCAAGCTCCAGGGGAAGACCGATGGTGCCTCCTTCGGGCTCGCTGTTGAAGATCGTGAGCTGGCCCTCAGCGTGTTCGTCCCCAACGGCCCAGATGTCATCATCTGGAATCTGCGACGCCAGCTCCAGGGGAAGGAACGCCATGCAGAATGCCAGCAGGCTGCCCAGCAGGTTGTTTTTGGGGGAATATCGCATCGGCTTCTATATTTCCGGATCAGCCCTAATTCTAATGCCGCGGCGGGAGGTTTATACAGTTCAAGTGCCCGGCAAAAGAAAAACTTAACCTTGTGTTAAATCAGCCAGGGAAGTGAATCCTGTCTTTAGAAGGGTCATCGAGTGCTAATATGAGGATGTAGTTATGAATGAATAAACGGGACGGGTATTCGAGGGGTATATCGATGAGTAAACGGAATTCTCTGGCGACAATCGCCTTGGCTATAGGCTGCGTTGTCGTCTTTTTTGCCTGCGGTAACGAGGCGACCGCCCAGGATGTTTTCTTCCGGCGCGGGGATGCGAACGAGGATGGGAAGATGGATCTTTCCGATGCCGTCTTCGTCGTGGAGCGCCTCTTTGTCGTCCAGGAGCCCATCGTCTGCAGTGACAGCGCCGATGCGACCGATGATGGGCTGGTTGACGTGACCGACGTGATCAAGATCACCGCCTATCTCTTCCTGGGCTTTGAGCCGCCGCCGCCGCCCTTTTCCGAATGCGGTCTCGATCCGACCGAAGACGGCCTGTCCTGCGATGCGTTTGCACCCTGCAATTCCGAAGAGCCTGCCTGCGTCGACGAGACCGCCGTCGAGGCCCTGGTCGGGGAGATTGATTTCAAAGATGGCCTGGTCATTTGCCTTCCCGCCGGTGGAGCCGCGGTCCCCGTCGAGGGCTTCGAGATCGAGATCTGTCCCGAAGATGAAGCGCCAGCCGAATGCGGAGATACCGGCGAGCCGGGCTGTCCGATCGAGATACTCGGCGCCACCGCTATCGCCGATTTTGAGGAAGGAAGGATCGGGTTCAGGGTCGAGGGGCGAGTGGAAGATCTTCCGATCTCGATGGACGCGTTTATTCCGACCACCTGCACGCTTACCATGCATTCGGCCGAGGGTGAGGACGTCCCCTTCAATTTCGAGATTGTCGTTCCGCTGGAGATCGAGGAGAACGATGAGGGACATAGAGAGATAGTCGGTATCGGGGAGGCGGTCATTGAGAACCCCGACATCGAGGTGACGGCTGGTGGCGGTCTTCTCTGTGGACTCTTC
>DODI01000271.1:0-10170 GCA_003509045.1 Planctomycetota bacterium
CTGACAAGGTTGACGATCTCAGGTGAAAGGGCTCAGGTAAAAGGGGCCCGGCTCACTGTTCGCAGGCGTAGGACCGTACGCAGTCGAGCGTGTTATCGGCATCGAGGCCGCACTCCCCGTAGGGCGAGTAGGGCGGTGGGCCGTTGCCGAAGAGGAAGTTCAGCATGAAGATGCCGTCAGAGATGTCGAGCCGGTTGTCGGCGTTGACATCCGCTCCCGCTGTGCATTCAGGCGGTGCGAATCCCCTGAAGAGGTAGTTGAAGATGCTGATGGCATCGGAGAGATCGGAGCGGGCATCGTTGTTGATGAAGCCCCTGCGGAAGCTGCCCAGGGGCGGCGGACAGCCCGGCTGCACCTGGTAGAGGGCGGCCTCCCCGACATTATTTTCGCTTTCGCAGCCGACGGTCGTCTCGAGAACGCCGTCGGAGTAGTAGCCGCTCTTCTTGTATTCCAGGGCGTATTTTCCAGGGGGAAGATCACCCAGGACAAAGGATCCGTTGGCCGCAGAGGTCGTGTTCAGGCCCTCCGGATTGGTGACCACCTCCACGCCGCCGAGTCCGGCGCCGGTGACCGCGTCAACGACCCGTCCTCGCAGGGTTCCTGTGCAGAAGAAGATCTTGCCGTGCTCCCTGACCGGAGTGATGCTGCTGGAGCCGACGATAAAGGTCGTGTTCAGGGAGCCGGGCTGCTCAAGCTCTTCGAGACGCAGGTCGAGTTTTTCCGTGCTGGAGCAGTCGATCGCGTTGTTCTTCAACCGGAAGGTGTAGCGCATGAGCTCCTGCGTGGGAGGGGAGCCGGTCGACGGCAGCAGGCTCTGGCCGAGGAAGGGCGGTACGCGGTCAAAGATGACGCCGGTGCGCGAGCGGCATCCCATGGGGCCCGGAAGCAAGTCGATATCGGTCTGGAAGAGCTCGACCTGGTTTCCCAGGGTGGCGGTGACATCCATCCCCAGCAGGGCGTCGTCAGGGTCGAGCTCCAGGGTTTCACAGTCAAAGGAGATGCCGATGGAAAAACCGTCGAGCGGATCGGGGTGGCTCGCGAGCGCCCGGATAAGCAGCTGGGGACTCGCACCGCAGAAGGCTCTGCGCCGGTCAAGGGAGAGGATATTCTCTCCCTTGATGAAGAAGGTTCCATCTCTGAGCTCGGGTTCGATGCTTCGCCCGGCGTTGCTGAAGCGGTTGTAGACGGCGGGGGTTCCGATTCCGTCGACAAGCCGGATGGGGTAGTAGCCTCCCGCGGCTCCCGGGCGCACCCGGAAGCTGAGGCGGGCGATGATCCTCGGGGAGTCCTGCGCCTCGAGGGGCTCCAGGTAGTTCTCGCCCGTGGGAGTCTCGAATTCGATGATGACGCCAAGCTGGGCGATTCCAAGCTCGTTGTTGATCCGCGGAGCCACGAACTCGGGCTCGTGTTCGACGAGATGGGTTCCGCAGATTCCGATGTCGGTCAGCTGGAGAACGGCCGAGGGAAAGGTGAGCGCCAGGCTGTAGCCGTGAATGGGCTCATCGTTGGCCGCGGTGATGATCATATGGATTCGGTCTTCTCCGGGATTGCCTGAAGCGTAGCCGACCTGGAGAACGTTTGCCGCGTTGAGGTTCTCGCAGAAGCTCCCGGCAAGGAGCGCCAGGATGCCCAGCAGGAGGCGCGTGAGGATGTCGTTGTTATTCTTGTGGTCCATGTCGGTCTCCTCTTACTCCTGGCAGCCCAGGTTGTCCCGGAAGGTGGGGTCGTTACCCGCCTCGGGGAAAGGCGGCGGCGGCGGCGGGCTGTTCGCTACAAACAGGTAGAACAGCAGGTAGACAGGATCTGAAATATCGAGGATCCCGTCATCGTTGCTGTCGGCCGAGTCCATGCACACCGGCGACGTTTCTCCAAGGAACAGGTAGCGCGCCACGGACACCGCATCGGTCAGATCAACCTCGGAATTACGATCGAAATCACCCCTGGTGAAGTCGGGGCCGAACGGGAACAGCAGCGTGCGGAAGATCGTGCCGTTGCCTGGGAGGCAGATCAGCAGGGTGTTGGCGGAGATTTCGATGCCCCCGACATAGCCGGCCTGGTCGAAGCCGTTGCCAACAGCCTCGAGGCTGATGTCAAAACTCGGCGCTGTGAGAGGACAGGTTCCGGGCGGCCCGTCTGCGTAAAGCTCGCGCACAACACCGTCTTCAAAGCTGGTGAGGAGGGTCTCTCTGAGGGGGTCATAGGTGATGCCCGCGCCGACAGCCACGTCGAGGAACAGGCTTGGCGGCGAGCAGGAGCGGACCAGGTTTCCGTTGGTTCTGAAGATGTAGATCTCTCCGCTCGCTCGCTCCGTTACCACAAAGCGTTGCTGGGAGGGGGCGCTTGCAGGGATGTAGGTCAGTCCGCCGATCCTCGGATCCTCCATTTCGGCTGGAAAGCGCAGGTTGATGGTTGTTCCCGAGCCCGGGTCCGCAAGGCTCGACAGGCGCAGGCGGTTGTCTGAGGTGTTGGCTACCGCGATGAAATCTTCGTAGAGCTGAGGGGGGAAGCCGAGCTGGATTGCTGGGACAAAGGCGATGCCCCCGGGGTTGGGCCAGGGACTCGGGAAGCTGTCCCCGGCGGTTTCACTGAGGTCCGACTCGAGAACCGAGATCGTTCCTGTCCCATCGTCGGTCACGTAGATCTTGTCCACTCCCGGCACGAGTGCCAGGTCGTAGCAGCCGTGAGTTGGAGCCGTGGTCCAGTTGATGACGCCTCCGGGGCCGACGACGGTGGAGCATTCACAGCCGACCGGGCTAAATAACTCGCCATTGGCCGCCCGCAGGGCGTAGACCGAGGGGCCGTTGATCGGCGTTGAGTCGACGTAGCTCGTGGCGTCTCCCGCAACGGTGGCGAAGGCGGTGCCGTTTCTGAGTAGCTGGATGGACCCTCCGTAGGCGCCATCGACTCCCGGGCCGTTGTTGATCCAGTTGAGGACGACCTGGCTGGTGATGGTCAGACTGCAGGAGAGCTGGCTGGGGGGGATGACCCCGGGTATGACCTGCTCGAGCTGGTAGATTCGTCCGGAGCCTCCGATGACGGCGAAACGATTCTGCCCCGCGCCGACAAGGTAGGGAACGATTCCTCTCAGGTCGATCTCGGGGATCCGGCCGAGAGGGACCTCGACCCCAGTACGTTCGGCGCTCTGCTCGCCGTTCAGCAGGACGCCGTCGGTCGACAGCTGGATGATTTTTGAGGCTCCCTGGTCAAGGATGCTTCCGTAGGTGATGTAGAGCACGAGCGCTTCGTTGTCGAAGGAGAGTCCCTGTCCGCGGATCAGGGTCTCATCGTTGAGCTTGTCTGGCAGCAGGAGGGAGCGAGTGACGCTGCCATCAAAGGCGATGCGCAGCACCCTGTCCCTGTTGATGTCGAGGGTCCAGAGCTGGCCCGAGACAATATCGAAGCTCAGCCCGAAGAGGCTGGCTCCCTCTTGGCCCTCGAGATCTACCGAGAAGCTGAAGGCCGGGTTCGCGCTTCCACTCTCGTCAACGCCTCGCACCTCGTAGCCCTGCTGCCCCCTGGGTCCGGTGAGCGAGAGGACGAATAGGTTTCCGGTGAGATCGTGAAAGGCGATGCCCCGGTTGAGCGACATGTTGCTCTCGGCGATGCTGCCGCTGGGGTGAGGGTTCTCCACCGTTTCGATGACGGTGTTGAGGTCACGGCTCAGATGGTAGATGAGGTGGTTCTCGACGGAGCTGCCGTTGGCGCCCAGGACCCAGAAGGTTCCATCCCGGGAGTCTTCAGCCATATCGATGAGCTCCCTGTTGGACGAACTCAGGGTGTCGCTGACAGCGGCCAGGTCTCCATTGGCAGCATCCAGCCCCGGAGCAGCCAGGCCGAATACGGCCAGGATGAGCCAGAGGCGGATCAGCAACCCTTTGGGGGTAGAGGTCCTGCAGGTATCTTTCGACATCGGTTACCGCCCTTTATTCGCAAGAGGGGACTCGCGGGTTTCCCTCTCGGAAATGTTCACAACTACTTCAGCGGGAAAAACAGGAGATCATTGGCAAAGTCATATGGAGAAAACCCGCCAACCCGCAGAGAGTCCCGGTCCAGGGCAGTATTAGGCCCCACCGGAACGTGGAATTCGTTGTCAGCCGATCTTTCAAGGTCGAAGAGGCGTATCCAGAGAGACCACTTGGAGGGTCATTCAACCGCCGTTTCGACAATCAAACCCAGAGATTTGAACTTCAAGTATTCAATTATAGGCTTCTGTATGGTACTGACCAACCGGAAATCTATTTCGGCCATTTACATGCAGGCGATATTCTCTCTTTCTACCGTTAGCGTTTAGGGTTAGACTCCTCGCCGATGGCATTCAGGAGCCCTCAATGCCTCTATGGAGATAGGCAAAATGAGCGAAAAAAACCCAAACAGAGTGGCGATTCAAGCTTTACCGGAACATGTCGGTGAAGAGGTCAGCATCGCAGGATGGCTGTTCAACAGGCGTTCGAAGGGGAAAATTCACTTCCTGCAGCTTCGTGACGGTAGCGGCAGAGTCCAGGCGATCATGGGCAAGGACGACGTCAGCGAGGAGCTTTTTGAGCGCTGCGCCCATCTCCCCTACGAGTCCTCAGTCATTGTGACCGGAACGGTCGCGGCTGACGAGAGAGCCCCCAGCGGGGTTGAGCTGCAGGCCTCGGGTCTCGATGTTCTGCAGGAGCCGACGAGCGAGTACCCCATCTCGAAGACCTCTGATATCGGCCCCGATTTTCTCCTTCGCCATCGCCATCTCTGGCTGCGCCAGAGCAAGCAACATGCGATCCTGCGGGTGCGTGACGCGGTGATCACCGCCATTCGGAACTTCTTCGGTGAGCGGGATTTCGTCTGCGTTGACGCCCCGATCTTCACTCCGAACGCCTGCGAGGGTACGACCAATCTTTTCGAGGTCGAGTATTTCGATGAGAAGGCCTACCTCACCCAGAGCGGTCAGCTCTATATGGAGGCCGCGGCGATGGCCTTTGGCAAGGCCTATTGCTTTGGACCGACCTTTCGAGCCGAGAAGTCAAAGACGCGCAGGCATCTCACCGAGTTCTGGATGGTAGAGCCGGAGGTGGCCTTCGCCGACCTCGATGACATCATGGACCTGGCGGAAGAATTCGTTTCCTCGATCATCCAGTATGTCCTCGAGCACCGCCGCGCCGAGCTTGACGTACTCGAGCGTGACACGTCTCTGCTGGAGAAGGTCGCGGCTCCTTTTCCGCGCATTTCGTATTCCGAGGCAGTCTCGATTCTGAACGAGAAGGGGATCGATTTCGAGGAGGGGGGCGATTTCGGCGCTCCTGATGAGACGGCGCTCTCCGAGCACTTCGAGAGCCCGGTGCTTGTGCATCGCTATCCCTCGGAGGTGAAGGCCTTCTACATGAAGAGAGATCCGGAAGACGCGAACTACGCTCTCTGCGTCGACATGCTGGCGCCCGAGGGGGTCGGCGAGATCATCGGAGGCGGGCAGCGCGAGGACGACCTGCAGGTCCTCGAGGCGGGAATTGACAAGCATGGATTGCCGCGCGAAGCTTTCGAGTGGTATATGGACCTGCGGCGTTACGGTACGGTTCCGCATGCTGGCTTCGGCCTCGGTATCGAGCGGACGGTGGCCTGGATCTGCGGCACAGAGCATGTTCGCGAGTGCATTCCTTTTCCAAGGATGCTTCACAGGATCTACCCCTGATATCCGGCGGTCGGTTTTTTCCTGAACTCCGCGGAGTGGGCTACCCATGAAGACCGGTATTTTCGGCGGCACCTTCAACCCGGTCCATCTCGGACACCTTGCCGTTTGCGATGCGGCGCGCGCCGCGCATGGTCTCGGCCGCGTTCTCCTGGTTCCAGCTGGAGCTCCTCCGCACAAGCAGAATGGGCAGGAGCTGGTTCCGGGCGCCCGGCGGTTGGAGATGGTATGCATCGCGGTTGAAGGTAGAGATTTCCTGGAGCCGAGCCCGGTCGAGCTCGAGCGCTCCGGGCCGAGCTACATGGTCGACACATTAGAGATCCTCCAACGGCAGTATCCCGAAGATGAACTATTCCTGGTGGTGGGCGGAGATACGGTGGGGGAGCTGAGCACCTGGTACTGCTGGCACCGGCTCTTTGAGCTCTCCCGGATTGTTGCGGTCAACCGGCCGGGCTTCAGCCCCGACTTTGACGACCCCGCCTTCGCGCAGCTCAGTGCAGAAATCCTCCGGCAGTGCGCCGCCGACATGGTGGAGATGGATGAGGTCGACATTTCCAGTACCCGGATTCGCCGGGCGGCGGCGAGGGGAGAGGAGCTCGCGAGCTGGGTTCCGCCGGGGGTCAGCGACTATATCCGCGATCACGGCCTCTACTCCTCCTGATCGGCACAACCCTTTTAATTAAAAGATGTTGTGAGGAGTTTCGGCGGGGTAATAAGCTTGCACCAGAGGGGGTGCGGTTAAGCTCCCCGTTTTTGGGGTTCTCCGCTGTACAGATCTTTTTTACAAGGGTAGTTGTCATGGCGACCGTGGTCGGAATACCGCGCGAAATCAAGGAAGACGAAGGCCGGGTCGCGATCGCTCCGGCTGGCGTGCATGTGCTTGCCCAGGCCGGTCAGCAGGTGCTGATCGAGTCCGGCGCGGGACTCGGAAGCGGCATCACCGACGAGGAGTTCAGCGAGGCCGGGGCTGAGATAGTCGCCCGCGAAGAGGTCTTCTCCCGCGGTGAGATTATCGTCAAGGTCAAGGAACCCCTGATGGAGGAGTATGACCTTCTGCGCCCCGGGCAGATAGTCTTTACCTTCTTCCATTTTGCCGCCTCGCGGGAGCTGCTCGACGCCATGCTTGAGCGGGAGGTGACCTGTGTCGCCTACGAGACGATTCGTGACCGGGCGGGACACCTGCCGATTCTCACTCCGATGAGCGAGGTTGCCGGTCGAATGGCCGTATTCGAGGGCTCCAGGCATCTCGAGAGCCATTCCGGAGGACGAGGAGTTCTCGTTTCCGGAGTTCCGGGAGTCGAGCCGGCCAAGATCGTCATTCTCGGCGGCGGTGTTGTCGGGCTCAACGCGGCCAAGATCGCCGCCGGTACCGGAGCCCAGGTGACGATTTTTGATGTTTCGCACGACCGGTTGCGCTACCTCGACGATATTCTTCCAGCCAATGTAACAACCCTCTATTCGAACCCCCTGCTGGTGCGCAAGAAGGTACGCCAGGCGGACCTGGTGATCGGGGCCGTGCTGGTCGCCGGAGCGAAGGCGCCGGTTCTTGTCAGGCGCGAAGATGTGAAAGAGATGAAGGACGCCTCTGTTCTTATCGATGTGGCTGTCGACCAGGGCGGCTGTATCGAGACCTGCCGCCCTACAACGCATAGTGAGCCGACCTATGTCGAGGAGGGAGTTCTCCATTATTGCGTCGCCAATATGCCCGGCGCGGTTGCTCGGACCTCGACCTTTGCGCTGACCAATGTTACCCTGCCGTACCTTGAGGTGCTCGCCAGGGAGGGGGTCGAGGGATTTCTCGGTTTTGGAGAACACGTGGCCGCCGGGCTGAATGCCTACGGCGGCCGGGTATACCACGAGGGCGTCGCGGAAAGTTTCGACCTGCCGTTGGAGCCCATCGCTTCACTGTTGAGCAATAACGGTTAAGATAAGAGCCGGTTTTCCCGGAGAGATTGAGAATAAAGTCTGAGCGATGGGAATCAAGGTACCCGTAGATCTGGATGTCATCTATCGGCCGATCGAGGCCGAGATGGCTCGGCTGGATGCGTTTCTGCTCGATGAGTTTCAGGCCGAGGAGCCCTTCATTCATGAGCTTCTCGAGCATGTCGCCGGCTTTGGCGGCAAGCGACTGCGCCCGGCCCTGCTGTTTCTCTGTACACGCCTGGTCGGTGCCGAGGTCAGCGATGAGGCCATTCGTATCGGCGGAGTCATCGAGATGGTGCATACCGCCACGCTGGTACATGATGACCTTCTCGATGGCGCGCAGATGCGTCGCCGGGTTGATACGGTCCACGAGCGCTGGGGCGAGCGCCCCTCGATCCTCATCGGAGATTTCATCTATTCAAAGGCGTTTCACTTGTCGACCTCGGTCGATGGTATGGCCGCGGCGCTGTCGGAGGCCACCAACAGGATCTGCGCCGGAGAGCTGCTCCAGATCGGGAGCCGCTTCAACAGCGGCCTTTGCGAGGACACCTATTTCGAGATCATCAAAAAGAAGACGGCTGTTCTCCATGCCCTGGCCTGTGAGCTCGGCGGCGTATTCGCCGGACTTGATGCCGCCAGCTCGAAGGCGCTTGGCGGTGTAGGTATGGACCTTGGCATGGCCTTCCAGGTGGTCGACGACTGCCTGGATTACGCCGGAGAGGAGACCGTTGTCGGCAAGAGCCTTGGAACGGACCTTCGCCAGGGCAAGCTCACCTTGCCGCTGATCTATCTCAGAGACAGCCTGGATGAGGTTGATACCCGATGGCTCCAGGAGGCTCTCTCGGGTCCGATGGAGGAGGCGGTCGAGGCCCGAATTCATGAGATGGTTCGAAATGGAGGAGTTCTCGTCCGCTCCTTCGAGCGCGCGCAGGCGTTTGTGCAGAGCGCCCGGGATGCGCTGGATGAGCTCTGCTCGCTCGACGTGGAGGTGTCTGACACCGTGCGCCAGAGCCTGGAACTGGCCGCCGATTTTGTGACCAGCAGGGATCTCTGAGGCGCCGTCTTCGGCGAGGCACCGGGCGTTCAGCCCTCGAGCTTCCAGTGCCCGCTTCGCCCCCCACTTTTTTCCAGCAGGCGAATCTCCTCGATCGCCATGCCCCGGTCGATGGCCTTGCACATATCGTAGATGGTCAATGCCGCGACGGAGACGGCCGTCAGGGCCTCCATCTCGACTCCCGTTCTCGCCGTCACCGTGACGCCGGCCTCGACCAGGAGCAGGGCGTCGCCGCCCTCGGCGTGACCTTCGGATTCCCAGCTGAAGGTGATCTCCGCATGCTCGAGCGGCAGTGGATGGCACAGGGGGATCAGGTCACTGGTGCGTTTGGCTGCCTGGATGCCTGCCAGCCGGGCGGTTGCCATGACCGCTCCCTTGGGGTTGGTCTCGCCGGTGATCTGTTCCCGGGTTTCCGGGCCCATGCGGATGCGGGCCCCGGCCCTGGCGACCCGCCGGGTGGAATCCTTCTCTCCTACATCGACCATCCGGGCCTCTCCGGAGGAGTCCAGGTGCGTGAGCTTCTCGGGTTTCATGGCCTCATCCTTGCCTCGCAGGGGCCAGTAGTCAAGTAGGCAGGCTGCCGCGGCGGCCGGAAGGCCGTCTCGCGTACTTGACCCGCTGCGCAGAAAAACTACAATCTTCTCGCGGGAGATGGGTTTATCCATGCTGTTAAGAAGGTTCTAAAGGCCTATGTCAATTATCCAGAAGCTGCCGAGCGATATTGTGAACCGGATCGCTGCGGGCGAGGTGATCGAGAGACCGGCGAGCGTTATCAAGGAGCTCGTGGAGAACTCCATCGACGCCGGAGCTACCGAGATCCTCATCGATCTTGAGGATGGCGGCTGCAAGCGGTTGACGGTCCGTGACAATGGGTGTGGGATGGATCCTTCCGATCTGCAGATGGCCTTCGAGAGCCATTCGACGAGCAAGCTCGACACGGTGGGCTTCCGGGAGGGAATGTTCGGCGTTGGTACCCTCGGTTTTCGCGGCGAGGCCCTGCCAAGTATTGGCTCTGTCGCCGAGGTCGAGGCCGTCTCCCGCACGCCGAAGGGGGAGCACGCCTATCGCTACCGGCTCGATGGGCAGCCGCCGGAGCCTGCGGCCGGGGAGCCGGGAACGGTGCTGGAGGTCAGGAACCTCTTCTCCAGGCTTCCGGCGAGACGGAAGTTTCTGCGCCGGCCGGCCACCGAGCTCTCCCACATTATCCAGCAGGTCACGAGGATCGCCCTGGCCTACCCGGGGGTCTCCTTTCTGGTCACCAATATGGGAAAACGCTCCCTCGACCTGGCCGCCTGCGATGCGCTCCGCGAGCGGCTCGGGCAGATTCTCGGAGCTGACAAGCTCGAAAATCTCATCGAGGTGGCGCAGCGCGGCGATGAGAATGCGCCTCACCTCCATGGCTTCATCAGCGCGCCGGCGCTTCGCCGGGGGGATACGCGGATGCAGAATTTTTTCGTCAACGGCAGGTGGGTCCGAGACCGGCTCTTCACCGCGGCGCTTCGTGCTGCCTACAAGGGCTACCTGATTCCCG